>CAZMLP010000235.1:0-6588 GCA_964566745.1 uncultured Verrucomicrobiota bacterium
ACCATCTGGGCGCCCATGTTTTCATACGGGTCTTCCAGCTCGATCTCCTTGGCCACGGTCACGCCGTCCTTGGTGACGGTCGGGGAGCCGAATTTTTTGTCGAGCACCACATTGCGGCCTTTCGGTCCGAGGGTGGCCGAGACGGCCTTGGCGAGTTTGGAAACGCCCCGCAGCAATGTCTGCCGCGCGGCCTCATCAAACAACAATTGTTTCGCTGCCATAATATTTTGTCAGGTAAGTTAACAGGTTAAATGTTGTGGTCGGGTCCCTCAGTCAACGACCGCGAGGAGGTCGTCACTGTTCAGGATTTTATACTCCTTGCCGTCGATCTTGATCTCGGTGCCGCCATACTTGCTGATGAGCACGCGGTCGCCGACCTTGACCTCGAAAGCGATCTTCTTGCCGCTCTCGTCGGTCTTGCCGGTCCCGAGGGCGCGAATCACGCCTTCCGTCGGCTTCTCTTTTGCGGAATCAGGGATAATGATCCCGCCCTTCTTCACTTCCTTCTCCTCCTGCGGCTCGACAATCACGCGGTCGCCGAGGGGTCTAACGTTCAATGCCATAGCTGTCTTCTCTTGTGTTGGTTGTTTGACTCGTAATCAAATCCCGCCGCACTCGCGCTCGGGAAAATTCGTTGTTTGCTTCCGCGATTTACAGTCCGGAGCCAGGCCGCCGGCCAATCGCGTCAATTCCGGCGTTGTCTGCACCGCGCAACCCGCCGATTTCAATTTGGTTCGGGTCGCCAGCCGCAGCGCGGGCAAGTCCCCCATCTATGAACAACGCCAGCGTTTTCAATGAAATTAACGCGTTGAACTGGCGCCCATAGACCGCCTGTGCCGCTCCCAGCATTTCTGGAAGCGGGATGCCATGATCGATCAGCGCGGCGATGTCCAGATAATCTTTCGCCTCGGCTCGCGCCTGAATCACGGCCAGTTTGCACGCCGTGACAGCCCGCAGCCGGGGCCAAACAGCCCGCCGCGCGACCGGCAACACATCCCGCCGGGGAGCGAAGCTCATGACAAAGAACCTTGCGGCAAGGGAGGCTCCGCCAGCCCAAAAAACCCGTGCCAGGAGGTCCACGAGCGCTGGTCGAGCACCCCGGCCGGGGACTTCCCCAATGCCTTGCGAAAGGCGTCCCAGCCCCATTGACTCTTGACCGCCTCGACCTGGGCAAGGAATCGCTCCGGTTGCGCGAGCGAAACCTCGGGGGCCTGCCACCAAATCAGGCGGGCGGCCACTTCAGTCAGGTCGGGGGATTCGGCCATTTCAGCAACAAAACCTCCGGCCCGGTCGAGGTGACCGGGCCGGAAAATAATTGGTGTTTACTTCTTCTTTTCGTCCACGACCTCGGCGTCGATGATCGTGTCATCGGGCTTCCCGGAGCTGCCGCTTGCGCTCTCGCCGCCCGGAGCCGCTCCACCCGGCGCTGCACCGCCCTGGGCCTTGGCGGAGGCCGCCTTGTAAAGCTCGGCGCTCGCCGCCTGGAGGGCTTCGCTGGCCGTCTTGATTGCCGCCGCGTCGCTTCCCTTCAGCGCCTCTTTCAGGCTGCCGATGGCGCCCTCGATCTTGGCTTTCTCATTTCCCGGGATTTTGTCCCCGGCCTCGCGCAGCATCTTCTCGGAGCGGTAAACCAGGTTGTCACCCTCGTTGCGCGCCTCCACTTCCTCGCGCCGCTTGCGATCATCATCCGCGTGCGCCTCGGCGTCTTTGCGCATCTTCTCCACGTCGTCCTTCGACAATCCGCTCGAGGCCGCGATGGTGATCTTTTGCTCTTTGCCGGTGCCAAGATCCTTGGCGCTGACGTTCAGGATGCCATTCGCGTCCAGGTCAAACGTCACCTCGATTTGCGGCACGCCGCGGGGAGCCGGCGCGATGTCCGCGAGCTGGAACTTGCCAATGCCCTTGTTGTCGCGCGCAAACTGGCGCTCGCCTTGCAGCACATGGATTTCCACGCCCGGCTGGTTGTCACTCGCCGTCGAGAAAATCTCCGACTTGCGGGTCGGGATCGTGGTGTTGCGCTCGATCAACTTGGTGAACACCCCGCCCAGCGTCTCAATGCCGAGCGAGAGCGGCGTCACGTCCAGCAACAGCACGTCTTTCACCTCACCTTTGAGCACGCCGCCTTGGATGGCCGCGCCCACGGCAACGACCTCGTCCGGGTTCACACCTTGGTGCGGGGGCTTGTTGACCAGCTTGTGGGCGGTCTCAACGACGCGCGGCATGCGGGTCATGCCACCGACCAAAACCAGCTCGTCGATCTTGTCGGCGCTGATCTCGGCGTCCCGCAAGCAATTCTTCGTCGGCGTGATGGTGCGCTCAAACAAGTCGTCGCAGAGCTGCTCCATCTTGGCGCGCGAAAGCTTCAATTGAATATGCTTCGGCCCGCTGGCGTCCGCCGTGATGAACGGCAGGTTGATCTCGTACTGCTGCGAGCTGGAGAGCGCGATCTTCGCCTTTTCCGCCTCTTCCTTGATGCGCTGGAGCGCGTCCGGCTGTTTGCGGAGGTCCATGCCTTGCTCGCGCTTGAACTCCTCCAAAACCCAGTCGATCAGCTTGTTGTCCCAATCGTCACCACCCAAGTGAGTGTCGCCGTTGGTGGCCTTCACCTCGAACACGCCGTCGCCGATTTCCAGCACGGATATGTCGAATGTGCCGCCGCCCAAATCGTAAACCGCGATCTTCTCGTCCTTCTTCTTGTCGAGACCATAGGCGAGTGACGCGGCGGTCGGCTCGTTGATGATGCGCTTGACGTCCAAACCGGCGATCTTGCCGGCGTCTTTGGTGGCCTGGCGTTGCGAGTCGTTAAAATAAGCGGGGACGGTAATGACCGCTTCGGTAACTTTTTCGCCGAGACGCACCTCGGCGTCCGCCTTCAGTTTGGCCAGGATCATCGCCGAAATTTCGGGCGGGCTATATTGCTTGGTCTTGCCGCCTTCCTCGACCTCCACCCAGGCGTCACCATTGGCGGCTTTCACCACTTTGTACGGCACGCGCTTGATTTCCTCCTGCACCTCGTCGAACTTGCGGCCCATGAAGCGCTTGATGGAATAAACCGTGTTTCGGGGGTTGGTCACCGCCTGGCGTTTGGCGGCCTCCCCCACCAGGCGCTCGCCGTTCTTGGCGAAGGCGACGACGGACGGGGTCGTCCGCTTCCCCTCCGAATTCTCCAGCACGAGCGGCTCGCCGCCTTCCATGACGGACATGCAGGAGTTCGTGGTTCCCAGATCGATGCCTAAAACTTTAGCCATAATTTTAAAATTCCTGATTCCTTTCAGCAGCCGCGATGCCCGGTCTCGTCTGGCTCATTTCAACTATTTGCACTGCAACGAGATATGTTTAAATACTGGATTCTGGGCTCCTTCAAAAAACGAGACAATCGCGCCATTCTGGCTCGACTGCGTCTCATTTGTCCCGCTAGTTGTCGCACTGCCTCGCCTCGCGCGTCCGGAACGATCTGCCTAACCTTCATTCACTTTGAATGACCTTTTTGAAGACTCGACCATTTCCAATCTTGGGGCCCGCGCTGGTGCTTGAAAACTGCGGCTTAATCGATCTTAAATCCTCTCCAACCGCCTCCCTGCCTCGTGAGAGGGCTTTTCTTGCCGTTTGAAGCTGCGTCGAAACAATAACAGATCTCATCCGAATGGATCCGTCCACGAATTTGGCGCTGCTCCCTTGTTAAATATCGACCCTTTTTGCCGCCTTTCACAACCGTCCTTCGCGTGAACCCACGAAATACGCCCCGATACGACGCCTTGCATTTTTCCGGCGGCTTCTTACTTTCGCCGCCGTGAACCAATGGATTACTGACTACGTCCAGGCCCAAAAGGCCGCCCTTGACTCCATCCCGGTCGCGCCGGTGGCCGAACTGATTGAAAAGCTCAAACGCGCCTGGCGCGAGGATCGCCAGATTTTCGTCGTCGGGAACGGCGGCAGCGCGGCGAATGCCTCGCACTTCGCCACGGATTTGGGCAAAGGCTCCTCGGATAAACTGAACCGCCGGTTCCGGGTGCTTTCCTTGAATGACAATGTCAGTTGGATGACCGCCATCGGCAACGACTACTCCTATGAGGACGTTTTTTCCCGCCAGTTGGCGAACTACGGCCGCGCCGGGGATTTGCTGCTGGTCTTGAGCGTCAGTGGCAGCTCGCCGAATTTGGTCAAGGCGGTGGAATGGGGCAACGCGAACGGTCTTTCAACGGTCGCATTGGTGGGCGGCAAGCGAGGCAAGCTCGCGGAGATCGCCGGCCAAACCATTGTGGTGGACTCCACTCACTATGGCCGCGCCGAGGACGCGCAGATGGGCATCTGCCACATCCTCTGCTACGCCTTCATGGAGAATCCGCAGTTGGCCAGTTGAAATCGTCGCTTCGCCGGTTAAGTGATCGAGTATTGCCGGGGCGGATACGAGCTTTGGCGGGTGGGGCGAGGCTTTGTCGAGCCGGGCCTCTTTTCCTGCAAACTCCCAGGTGCGGAGAAAAAGGTCGGTTCGAACTCATTCCAAAGCCCGGCTCACCACACTTCCACCGGCCCTTTGGGCACCGGGATGTGCTCGCGTCGCGCGACACTTGGCTCCTGCATGAACGACGCGACCATCGGCGGCGGGCGGTATTGCGGCTTGAGCTCGCCGCCCTCGTCAAGGAATTGCCGTCGCCACTCGAGATAATCCCGCAAAATCTCGTGGAACTCCGCGCGGCTCGCCACTTGCACCACGCGCTTGTTGAATACGTTCGCGGGGCCGAAGCGTTTGGAATACCACGGCGCGATTTTGCGAAACATCCGGCAGCCGTGAACCTCGCCGAAAACCTCGACCATCCAATACAAGTGTCGGCACATCACTCGCACCCGCTCGTCCAGTGAAGGCTCGGGCGGCAGCTCACCTGTGGAGAGGAATTGCCGGGTGTGCAGGAAAATCCACGGGTTGTAGAACGCGCCACGCCCAATGCTCACGCCTGCGCAGCCGGTCTCGTCGAACATTTTCTTCGCTGCCTGGGGCGTGGTCACATCACCATTGCCAATCACCGGGATGCGCCGCGCGGCTTGCGCCACGGCGCGGATGCCCGCGAGATTGATCGTTCCTGAAAAACCCTGCTCGCGTGTGCGCCCGTGAATGAACACTGCGGCCACGCCCGCGTCCTCCAGCGCGCGAGTCAGGTCCGGCGCGGTAAGGTTCTCGTCGTCCCAGCCCAGGCGCATCTTTGCTGTGACAGGAATTTTCACCGCCTCCACCATGCCGCGCACCAGTGCCGACGTTTTTTCCAGTTCGGTCATCATTGCCGACCCACCGCCCACGCGGCAGACCTTGCGGACGGGGCAACCCATGTTGATATCGACCGACGAGACGCCGATGGATTCAAGGTATAGCGCGGCGTCGCGCATCTCCTCCGGCACCGAGCCAAAAAGTTGCACCGCGAGCGGACGGTCGGCGGGGCAAGTCTCGATGAGCTTGAGCGCCTTGGGATTTTTCTCCAGCAGCGACCGCGCGTTGACGAGATCGGTCGTGGCCAAATCGAGGCCGCCCAGTTCCCGGATCGCCAGCCGGAAGGGCAGGTTGGTGTAACCCGCGAGCGGCGACAGGAACAGGTTGGACTTGAGTGTCAACGAACCGAACTGCATCGCGCGCGCATTTTAGCGCGAAAGGGCGCGCACGGATACCTGATTCTGGCTCACCCGCTCCCCCGGTGTGGAGTTCGAGGTGACAATTGGGCCGGGGTGCTTCAGGGCGGGAAGATTCAACGTCCATGTAATTGAGGGAAGGTTTGCCCGCCCTTGGTCACATTGGCCGACAACACCAGACGTCCTTGCCATGATGGCGGGCAATTGTCTCCGCGAAGCCGGAATGTTTGAGATCTGTTTCGTCAGTTGCTTGGGCAACCCTGTTTGCGATAGGCTCGCGTCACTCATGAAAGCCCCGTTTGCACGCATCGCCTGGACCTTTGCCTCTGTCATGCTGCTCGCCGGTTGCGGCGGCAAGGAGTCCCCTCCTGCGGCGGGAAATTCAAGTCCGCCGGCGCCTGCCGCTCCCGCGGCGAAGAACAAGGGAATGATCGGCGTGTCGGTGCTGACTCTGACCAACCCGTTCTTCAAGGAGATTGCCGACAGCATCACCGCCGAGGCGGCGAAGCAGGGCTATACCACCGCTGTGGTGAGCGGGGAGTTTGATGTGGCGAGGCAACAGAACCAGGTGAAGGATTTCATTGTGAAAAAAGCCGTGGCCATTGTCCTCACGCCGTGTGACTCGAAATCGATCGGGCCGGCGATCCAGGAGGCGACGGCGGCGGGCATCCCGGTCTTCACGGCGGACATCGCGTGCCTGGCGCCGGGGGCGAAAGTGGTCGCCCACGTTGCGACCGACAATTACGGCGGCGGCAAGGAGGCGGGCAAGGCGATGATCGAGGCTCTGGGCGGCAACGGCGGCAAGATCGCGATCCTGCACCACGCGATGGTCGAGTCGTGCATACAACGCGTGAAAGGCTTTCGCGAGGTGATCGACCAATACAACACCGGCAAGAGCGTGGGAAAGATCGAGATCGTCTCGGAGCTGCCCGGTGGCGGCGTGAAAGATCAAGGCTTCAAAGCGGCCGAGGA
>CAZMLP010000236.1:0-2113 GCA_964566745.1 uncultured Verrucomicrobiota bacterium
TACACCTGGACATGGAGCGACCCGCTGTTTCGCGTGCTGCTGTTGCGCGGCCTTGGCTGGGCGGCGGGCGAGCCAGTGGAGCGGTTTCAGGATTTGACCACCGCTTCCCAATAAGCGCGGCGGATTTGATCCACCACCGGCGAGTCATCGACTGGACGGCCGTCGATGCTGGTGACCGACACGATGCCCAGAGTGCTAAGCGTCAGAAAGATTCCCTCCGAGTTGAACAGCGCGTCGGGCTTGATGATGCGCTTGCCGGCCGGAAGATTCTTCGCCTGGCAAATCTCCAGCACCACGGCGCGCGTGATACCCGGTAGCATGCCCCGCCCGGTGGGGGTGGTGTACACCGTGCCGCGGTAAATCCAAAAGAGATTCGCGCTCGCGGTCTCCGCCACCTCTCCGTTGCTGTTCAGCATGAGGGCATCGTCGCAACCGTCGGCCTCCGCCTCCATTTTGGCGATGATCTGCAACAACTTGTTGTTGGTCTTGTAAGTGCCCGCCGGATCGACCACCGGCAGCTTGTGCTCGGAGGTTTTCAACGTCCAGGCCGGGGGATTGGCGAGATCCACCAGCGGCGCTTCATGCAGGCTCATCACCAGCAGCGGGGAGTCAGCGCCTTTCGGCGAGTAGCCTCGCTCGCCCACGCCGCGCGAAAGCGTCACCCGCAGGATGCTGTTGGGCATCTGGTTTCGCTCGATCAACTGGCTCGCAAACCCGCGCAATTCCTTGACGGTGTAGGGAACGCGCATTTTTAAAAACTCCGCGCCGCGGGTCATCCGCTCCAAGTGTTGCGCCCAGCGCACCGGCCGACCGTTGTAAACCGGGACCGTCTCGAACAAGCCGTCGCCATACATGAAGCTGCGGTCATTAACCGGCACAAGGGCTTGCTCCGCGGGCACGAACTGGCCGTTCAGAAAAACTTGCGGTTTGGCCGCCATGGGACTGGGAACCGGCGCCTGAACGGACGAGCCACCGCTCGCGGCGGCTTCATTCGATTCGGCATTAGTGGGTACTTCGCTCATATTCAAAAAGTGGGTGTGGCGCGAGGTCCAGGGCGGTCATCCAACCGCGGGCCTTGGCCAGGGTTTCGTCATGCTCGGCGGCCGGGTCGGAATCCGCGACAATGCCCGCGCCCGCGTGAAACCAGGCGGTTCCCCGGCGGGCGACAGCGGTGCGGATGGCCACGTTCAACTGGCTTTCGCGGTTGAACCCGAGGTAACCAATGCAACCAGTGTAGGGGCCGCGCGTGACGGGCTCCAGCTCGTCAATGATTTCCATGGCGCGGATTTTCGGCGCGCCGGTGATGCTGCCGCCTGGAAAGCAGGAGGCAAAAGCGGTAAAATGAGTTGTGTCGGACCGTAGCCGGCCCTCCACGGTCGAAACCAGATGTTGCACCTGCGGGTAGCGCTCGAGCCGGACAAGCTCCGGCACTTGCACCGATCCGAACTCGCAGACCTTCCCCAAATCATTGCGCAAAAGGTCGGTAATCATCACCAGCTCGGACATTTCCTTCGGACTGGTTTGCAACTCGTACGTGAGTTGCGCGTCGCGGGTCGGATCCGCCGAGCGCGGACGCGTGCCCTTGATCGGGCGCGTCAAAATATGCGAGCCGCTAAGCCGCAGGAACAATTCGGGCGAGGACGATGCCAGCTCAAAATCGCCGCAATTCAGATACGCGGCGTACGGGGCGGGCGACACGGCGGCGAGCCGTTGAAATAGATCCCAGCCGGAACCGGTCCCCCGGGCGCAAAAACGCTGGGCGAGGTTGACTTGATATATATCGCCCGCGCGAATGTAGCGCTGGGCTTTTTCAATGGCCGCGAGGAAGGCCTTGCGCGAAAAAGTCGAGTTGATGGAAGAAGGTCTCGCGAAATGGACAGGCCGGTTCTGCGCCGTCATTTCGGCCTCATCCCGCGCCAACAACTCCGTCCAAAACGCGAACCGTTCCTCGGCGCGGGCCAAGTCGCGCGAACCGTCGGCATCAAGGCCAGTTGAGACAACCCACGTCTTGCCCAAGTGATGATCGAAAACGACCAGGCTGTCATAAAAACCCACGACGCAATCCGGCAATTCCAAATCATCCATCGCCCCTCGCGGCAGGCGCGGCTCGACG
>CAZMLP010000237.1:0-1674 GCA_964566745.1 uncultured Verrucomicrobiota bacterium
ACCAAACCACTTTGCTTATGGATCGCTCCCGACATCTCGAAAAGCTTGAACAATTCAAAGCCTGGAACCCTTCCGCCGCGGAATTGGCCGCCGCCTCGGCGCGCGAGTTGGAGCCCGCCGAGACGCTTGGCCGAGAACAGCGCGTCTTTGCCTGGGTGTGCTGCCTCGTCGCGGCGGGCATCATGCTGGAGACGCTGTTCTACAAATTCACCGGCGCGCCCGAGTCGGTTTATATCTTTCGCAAAATGGGGACGGAACCGTGGATGCGGTGGGTGCAGGGAATCTGGGAGTTGCTGGCGTCCGCCGCGCTGCTGCTGCCGCGACTCAAATGGGCGGGCGGCGCGCTGACCACGGGCGCGATGGCGGCCGCGATCATCAGCCACCTGACCTGGCTCGGCTATTCGGTGCAGGGCGATCACGGCCTGCTGTTTGGCATGGCGCTGGTGACGTTCACCTGCGGGGTCATTGTGCTCCTGCTCTATCGGCATCATATCCCGGGATACGTGCCCTCCGCTCCGCGATAACGGCCCGTCCAGCGTCCAAGGCGAACCATGAAACGCGCACTCCAGGCGCATTGGCCGGAATATCTGATGGAAGCCGCCGAGCTCGGCATTTTCATGATCTCGGCGACCGGGTTCACCATGCTGCTCTACCACCCGTCCTCGCCCGTCCTCCACGCCATACCGCTCGAGTTTTTCCGGCGCGTGCTGATGGGCGTGGCGATGGGGCTGACCCTCGTGGCCATCGTCTTTTCGCCTTGGGGCAAACAGTCGGGCGCGCACATGAACCCGGCGGTCACACTGGTTTTTTATCGCCTCGGTAAAGTGGCGCCTTGGGACGCCGTGTTCTATGTGCTCGCGCAGTTCGCGGGCGGGGTGGCCGGAGTAATGATTATGACGGGCCTCGCCGGAGGGCTGCTGGCCGATCCAGCGGTCAATTTTGCCCCCACTCTTCCGGGGCCGGCCGGGGCGGGAACGGCGTTTTTCGCGGAACTCGTTATCTCCTTCATTTTGTTCACCGTGGTGTTGACCGTTTCCAACCAGCCGAAAGTCGCGCGGTTCACGGGATGGTTCGCCGCCGCCTGCGTGGCCGCGTTTATCATTTGGGAATCGCCCTATTCCGGGATGAGCATGAACCCCGCCCGCACCCTCGGGAGCGCCGTGTTGCCTGGTTTGTGGACCGCGCTCTGGATCTATTTCCTCGCCCCGCCGCTGGGGATGCTCGCCGCCGCCGCCGCGTATAAACGTCTGCGCCGTCGCGTGGCCTGCGCCAAATATCACCATCAGAACGACCGGCGGTGCATTTTCTGCGAGTTCCAGGCCGGCCAAAAATATTTGTAAGGTCCCCGCCCCGTCCCCGACGAACCTCCGTGATGCGAAAACTATCTCTTTCAATCCTGTTGGTGGCTTTGGCGCTGCCCGCCCTTGCCCAGACGAAATCCCTCCTCAACCTCGATAAGAACGGTGTGGCCATCCAGGGGTACGATCCGGTTGCCTTCTTTACCGATCACAAACCGGTGATGGGCAAGCCGGAGATTCCCGCCCGGCACAACGGGGCCTTTTATTATTTCGCCTCGAAGGAGCACCGCAATCTGTTCAAGGCGAACCCCGCCAAATACGAGCCGGTCTTCGGCGGTTACTGCGCCTACGGGGTGTCACGCAACAAACTGGTCGA
>CAZMLP010000238.1:0-9633 GCA_964566745.1 uncultured Verrucomicrobiota bacterium
TACGCGGGATTGGGCACCGCGTGGGGGTCGATTCATGGCCCGTTCTTTCACGGGGTAAAGCAGGTCATCCTCGCGATTCTGGCGATGATGATCGGCAAGGCGCTGGGCCGGTTGATCGGCATCCAAAAAACCCTCAATCGCGCCGGCCAGTATGCCAAGGCGCGTTTCGCGGCGAGCAAACCCGACGGTCCGAATCGGGCGGGCGATGGGTTCGTCACCTGCACCCTGCTCTTTTGCGTGGGACCCATGGCGGTCCTTGGCGCGCTGCAAGACGGGCTGGATGGCAACTACCGCACGCTGGCGATCAAATCCGTCATGGACGGTCTGGCGACGATGGGTTTTGTCACGACCTTCGGGTGGGGTCCGATTCTCGCGGTAATTCCAGTGGTCGCCTACCAAGGCACAATTACCCTGCTCGCCCGCTCCCTCGCCCCCCTGTTGCACGATCCGGCCATGCTCGACTCGATCAACGTGGTCGGCGGCCTGATGCTCTTCTCGATTTCGTTGATCATCCTCGAACTGAAAAAAGTTGAACTGGCCGATTATCTGCCAAGCCTGGCCGTCGCGCCGTTTCTTTCCTGGCTAACGTCGTGAAGGAGTGACGAGGACCGATTGCCGCAAGGACGCGCAAATTCCAATTCGTCAAACCGGCATCGGAGCGGCGGCCAGGAAAATGGAGACCGGTGATCTTCGGGGCTCGAATTTCTCTGACTTCCTGGGTTTTTGAATTGGTCATTGCCCGCAGGCTTGTCTGGTCATCCCGCTCTGTGTACAAACCCGGCCATGTCGAAGAATTACTGGCTGGTCAAGTCAGAGCCTGAATCCTACTCATGGACCGATCTCCTCAAAGACGGCAATACGGCTTGGACCGGGGTGCGAAATTTTCAGGCCCGCAACAATCTTCGGGCAATGAAGAAGGGTGACGCGGTTTTCTTTTACCACAGTGTCACGGGAAAGGACATCGTGGGCATCGCCCAAGTGGCCAAGGAGAATTATCCCGATCCCACGGCAAAGGAGGGCGACTGGGTGGCGGTGGATCTCGCGCCGCTAAAGGCGCTCAACCGCCCGGTGACCCTCGAAACCGTGAAGGCCGATCCCGCGTTCAAAACCATGTTCCTCGTCACCCACTCGCGGCTCTCGGTCTCGCCTGTCACGCCCGCCGAGTTCAAGCGCCTGATGGAATTGGCCGGGACGAAGGTCTGATCGTCACAGAATCCCCGCCAGTTCCTGCAACGTGCGCCAGTTCTCCAGGCGCTCCTGGTTGGCGGCAAGGATGGTCTGGCTGGGGTGGCCGTCCTTGTCGAAGTGCTTGGAAAAGCGCCCCTCGCTGCGGGCGAACATCGTGAAGTCGAACACCTCGCCCGTCTTCGGGTCCTTGTACCAATCGTCTTTCGTCGCCGGATTCCCTTGGAGGCTGAGGCGTTCGCTGATCTTGCCGCCCTTGCGCGGATCGTAAATCAGCACCGGAAAGGTGCGGGTGTCCACTGCGAGCTTGGATTGCGCCATCGCCATGTTGTCGCCCACGCCGTGCTCCGGCTGGCAAGTGGTGTAAACATTGATCACCGCCGGGCCGTCATACTCGTTCGCGGCCATGACCGCCTTGTAAAAATGGTTGGCCATCGCGCAACTGGTCTGGGCCACAAACGTGTTCGGGTGCATCATGCAGATTTGCGCCAGTTCCTTGCGCCGCTCTATCTTTCCCGGAATCACTTTCCCGTGAACCGAAAATTTCGTGTTCTGTCCCATGAAACTGGCGGTGGAGGATTGCCCGCCAGTGTTGGAATAGACCTGCGTGTCGAGCACGAGCACCTTGATGTTCATGCCGGAGGCCAGCATGCGACTGAGCGATTGAAACCCAATGTCCAGCATGGCGCCGTCCCCCCCGATCACCCAAAGCTTCTTGCTCTTCCAGCCCATTTGGTCCCAGCGCGCGCGAATGCCCATCGCGTCGGCCGGCGCGTTCTCGAAGAGCGAGTTGGTCCACGGCACAAGATATGGATTGTACGGATAGGTTGAGGCGTAGACCGTCGAGCAACCGGTCGAGTTGACGATGCCGATGTTCTCCTTGCCGTACATGAAGCCGGTGGCGGCGAGCATCATGCGCAGGGCGGTTCCCTCGCCGCATCCCATGCAGGAGCCGGCGCCGCCGACATAAAGCAGCGAGCGCTCGGCCAGCATGATGTCACTCAACAATTTCTCATTGATGAACTGCTTCGGCGTCTCGGGCAGCTTGCGGTAAAAGCCGAAAGTGCGTTGGAAGCGCTTCAAGCCCTCGTCGTCCTTCTTCAGCATGGTGAGCGCGCCGTGATTTCCGCAGGCATCCACGCACTCGGCGCAACCTTTGCACTTCGTGGGGTCGATGAAGATTCCGAAATAACCGGGCTCCTGGCCTTTCTTCTCGTAAACGGACCAATACTTGGTCGTCTTGCCAAACTGCCGGGCGTAATGCTCGCGGTCGGCGGGGTCGGTGATCTTCGCCAGTTCTGCCTCGAGCTGGCTCTTCGGCACCACTTTACCCAAGATCGCCGTGTCCGGGCACTCGGTGACGCAATCCATGCAGCCAACGCAGTTCTCGCTGTTCAGCAACGGGATGTCCGGCGCGATGTAGGAAAAATCCCGGAAAGCACCCGTGCCCGCGGGAATAAACGAACGTAACGTGCCGTGGTCGGCGGGCAACCCAAGCTCGGCGGAGCCGTCGTTGTAGGCGCCAATCACACGCTCGTTAAAGTCCTGGACGTCGAGGACATCCGCGCTGATGGCGCGCTGATTCACGCGTTCCGGGGCCGGGGCTTCCATGGTTTCTGGCATAAAATGGAGGGGATGGAGGTGGGGAAAACGCTTTGGGAATCCGTCTATTTCGCGAGAACGATCTCCTCGGAGTGGCTTGGTGCGGCAGGATGGCCATAGACGACCTCCGCCGGAATCTCCCGCACGTTCTTGAGACCTTCGCGCACGCACCGGAGGTTTTCCTGAACGACTCGCTCACCCCGTTTGCCGAAATATTTGCGGATGTATTTCTCAACCGCGGCAAGGACGGCGTCATTCGTCATGCCCGATTCCGCCGCGAACGGCGTGACCTTGATGAATATACCCACCAGAACGACGCCCTGCATGCGTTGTTGCAAATCAGCATCGGTGGCGATCTCGCGGGCGATTTTCACGGTGTCGAGGTAATGGACGCGGAGCCGTTTGTTGCGGATGATCTTTTGCCCGTAAGGCGGGATGGCGTTCCAAACGTCCCGCGCCTCCTCGCGGTCGCTTTGGATGAAAATACAGCCACCGTGCGCAATGCCGTCCAGCGGGTTGCCGAGATTGAACGCGTTCACGTCGTTGAGCGGAATGAACTCGACGTGGTTCAACTCGCTATGGGTGCGGATGTGGTCCCGCGCCACGGTGAGGTAATAAGTCGTTGGCAGGCCTTTTTTCTCGGAGCCGTACTTCGGATACGCCTGCACATGCAGGTTGAACAACTCGCCGACGAACGAGGCGATCAGCTTGTTGGTGGTTACCGAGCCGAAACCACCCACCGAATGACCGCGCATTGAAAAAGCCCCGGCCGGCCGGAGATCCGGATCCTCACCCTCAGGCAAGGCAAGTGGATGTTTAATGCCCACCACGCTGTATTCCCGCGGCTGGCCGGCCATCATGTTCCTCACGATGGAAATGAAATGACCGCCCCGGACATCACGCGATCCAAGGCCGGCGGAGCAGGCGTAAATCTTGGGGATGCGCGTGATCGCGGGGTATTTGTATTCGCTGCTGGAGCCGTACCCCAGCCCGGAGAGCGCGTCGGCGAAAGAGGCCTTGATCCCCTGCACCAGCGGGTTGGACTGCGCGAGCGGGTTGTCGATGCGCTCGATCACGGTGGCCACTTTCACATTTTTCAGCGCCTCCACCAGTTGCGTGGCGGGGAATGGCGCGAAACAGGTGACGTGAACCACTCCGACGCTCAATCCCATTTCCTTCCGCATGTAATCCGCGGCGGCCAGCGCGGTCTCCATCATTCCGCCCATGCCGACAAGGGCATAGTCGGCGTCCTCCATCCGGTGGCAATCCACCATCTGATAACGCCGGCCGGTTTGGCGGTGATACTCGTCCATCGCCTCCCGCACCGCCGCGGGCACCTGGTCGTAAAAGTGGCGTTGGGCGATTTTGCCCTTCATGTAGGCGTCCTGGTTTTGCACCACCCCCGACATCATCGGATTCCGGGGATCAAACAGGCAGCGCAGCTTCTGGTTGGGATCTCCCGCGTATTCCTTCAGGAAATCCAGCTCAGGCAACCGGACATTCTCGATGGTGTGGGTGGTGAGGAAGCCATCTTGAACATTCATGAACGGCGTCTCGCTCGCTTCCGCCGCGCGGCGGGAAATCGCCGCCAGGTCGCACGCCTCCTGCGCGTTGCGACCGAACAGAATGCCCCAGCCGCAGTCAGACACGCTCATCACATCATCGTGGCCGGCGTGGACATTTAACGAGTGACTGGTGAGGGCGCGCGCCCCGATGTGGAACACGATGGGCAAGCGCTTGCCCGAGATGGTGTAGAGCACCTCCTTCATCAGCACAAGCCCCTGCCCTGAAGTGAAATTGGTGACGCGCCCGCCCGCCAGCGCGAAGCCCTCGCAAGTGGTTGCCGCCGAGTGCTCGGACTCCGGCTGCACGAACGACAGCGTGTCGCCCCACAAATTCTTTTTGCCGTTGGCCACCTCCGTTTCATAACCGGTGCCCATCGTGGTGGAGGAGGTGATGGGATAGGCGCAAGCGCCCTGCGTGACGTTGGTCTCCACCCAGACGACGCCTCCGGCGCCGTCTGACGTGATGGGGATGCCCGGAAAAGGAAAACCGTTGACTGTGTTGTTCATAGGAAACAAACAAAAGAGCCATCGAACCGGCCACGCAAAGCGGACAAGTAATTTATTTAATGAAGCTTCGGGCTGATTCTGACTATTAGTATCCAACCTGGCCTTGGATTACTCAAGTGAAATCCGGCGCCCCGTCCAGCGTCCCATCGGGACGGACTTCGCAGAGATTCCGGGTTGCCTCTCAAGCAATCCATTTCGCAATCAGATAAGCGATGGCGGCCGCGATGCCGCCCACCAGCATGGTTTGCAAAGCGCTCTTTGCCTTGGAAACCCCGATGAAGTGGCCCTTCACAAAGCCAAAAACACCCAGGGCGCACAGGGTGATGCCGGCCGACACCCACAGTGCCCTTGCCGAATCCTGGGAGAGCATGTAGGGCAGCAGCGGAACCAATCCGCCGAGAATGTACGAAAGGCCGATTGTCAAAGCGCTTTGCACAGCCCGGCCCGGCTCCGGTTTTTCCAGGCCTAATTCAAAACGCATCATGAAGTCGCGCCACGCCGCCGGGTTGCGCTGGAAAGCGGCCAGAACGGGCGCGCACTCCGACTCCGCCACACCGTATTGCCCGAAAATTTCCATGATCTCCTGGCGCTCGGCGGCCGGCTTTTCGACGATCTCCCGTTCCTCGCGTTCAAGCTCGCTCGCGTAATGCTCGGCGTCGCTTCGGGCCGCAAGATAACCGCCAAGGCCCATGGCCATTGACCCGGCGGCAATCTCGGCCAAGCCGGCGGTCACCACAATGTGAGAGGAGGTCAACGCGCCGGAAATGCCCGCGGCCAGCGCAAAGGGAACGGTCAACCCGTCCGACATTCCGATGACGGCGTCGCGCACCATGGCGCTGCCGCCGAAATGATGTTCAATGTGAGACATGACGCCAAATTGCCGCGGACCGGGAAAACACGGTTCGCCAGCCAGGCGGCACTGCCGCCAGTCATCCAACTAAACGTCGATGATCGTGCCGCCACCGTTTTTGTCATCGTCATCCCGTTTTTTGTCGTTCGGACGGCCCTTTCCCCATTTCACCTCCACCTGGCTGTCTCCACTGCGTGTGAGGGAATTGAGAATCAACGACACCAAACTGATCACCAACGCGCCCCAAAAAGCCGCGCCAAAAGTCGTGACGTAAAAGTGCGGCTTGAGGAGATAACCGACCAGGTAAAGTACCAATCCGTTGATTACGAGCATGAAGAGGCCGAGGGAAAAGATCACCAAGGGCAAAGAAAGCACCAGCAGCACCGGGCGCAGGAGCGCGTTCAGAATTCCCAACAGCAGCGAGGCGACACACAGGTCCAGGGGCTTGCTGTATTTGATCCCGTCCACCAAATAAACCGCCACCAGCACCGCAAGGGTGTTGATCAGCCAGCGTTGCAAAAAGGCCTTCATCAATAAAAATCAACCGCGACCGGCTGGCGCCGGCAATTGGGATTGCGCCGCCTGCAGCCATTTTGCCTGCGCCGGAAACAACTGCGCGGGGTCAATCTGGCTCAACTCACTGCGAGCAGCCTCGACCCGGTGAAGGTTTACCGCAATCTCAAACCGGGCCAAATGGTAATAGGTGAGTTGCCGGTGATCCAGCGGGCGGGTGTCGATTGTTTTGAAAATTTCCGCCGCCTCCTCTGTCCGGCCGTTCAACAACAACGCGAAGCCGTGATTGAACTGGAAGGCCAGCACGTTTGGAGTTTGGGCGTGCAAACGGAGGGTGTGGCGCAACGCCTCGGCCACTTGCTCCCGGGCGACCAGCAAGGCGGCGGCGTAGTTGTTAATGGCCAGCGGGTTTTCAGGCTGCAGTTCCAGGCATTTGGCCGCCCCCGCACGCATCAGGCGAGGATCTTTGATCTCGTACGCCGCCTGGAAAAATGCCATCCAAAACTCCATGTTCTCGCCGGTTTTCGACTGGACCCGGGAGAGCAGTTGTCCGGCCTCCTCCGGATAACCCAACTCCGCCATCAACGTGGCATCGCGCACGGCCACTCCCGGCAGATCAAGCTCTTCCGCGGAAGCCCGGGCGAATGCCGCCTTGGCTGACTGGGGGCGGTCCAGTCCGTGCTCGGCCCGTCCCTCCAGAAAATGACTATGGCTGGCCAGAATTCCCTGCACCCGCGAGTCGTCGCGAATTTTCAAGGCCACGGCGCGCAACTCATCCCAGCGTCTCGCGGCGATCAGCAAGTTGGCGTAATTCACCCAGACCTCGGGCGAGTATCCGAATCGCGAAATGCTTTCCTGGAATGTTTCCGCGGCCCGCTTGGGCAGCCCAAACTGCCAGTAAATTCCGGCCAATTGAATTAGATCCACAGGAGACTCCGGCTTTAATTGGTTGCTCTCGGCCAGCCGGGTTGCCTCGTCCTTCTTTCCTGACGTGACCAGCAAACGCCAGTGGAGCATATGATGGCGGAGCCGGTCCGCCTTCCACTCCGCCAGCCGCCGGAGTTGCCGGTCATAATCCACGATATCCCCGCGCTGGGCCACCGCCATTAACCGCAGCTCGGCAGCCAGAACCCGCTGCTTGGGGTCATTTTCGGCGGCTTCCAACGTCGTCCGCGCCTCCTCCATCTGGCTTGCGGCCCCCCACCCCAACCGATAAGCCGCGACGTAGAGCGAGAATTCCGGATCGGCGGCGCCAGTCGATTTGCCAAGCAATTCGGCAAACCGCGAAATCTGCCCGTCAAGGAAAAACGCTTCCAGATAGAGCGGCCGCTCAACCTCGTTAAGATTGGCCTCAAACGGCCGCAACAAGGCGAGCACTTGGTCGTTGACTCGCTGGCTGTGGCAGGCCTGGGCCGCCAAATCCACATCCTGGCGATTCGTGCCGGTCAACCGGAGCAGCCAGACGATCGAAAAAGAGTGATATTCAAACAACTTGGGATTGACCACTCCGTATCCGATCAAGCTTTGCAGGGCTGCGCGGTGCATGCCCGGGTCCCCGAGGTTATTGGCCAGCGCCGTTCGCCAAGTGTAGGCCGCCTCTTCAAACCGGCCTTCCTTGGCATATTTTTCCGCCGTCCGGCGCAATGATTTCGCTTGCAGCCAGTCCAAACCGCTAATGCGCACCACCGGGATGAAATCCGGCGGGGTGACCCGCCAAATCTTTGGCAGAGACAAGCCGAGGCCAACCACCAGAAAGACAAATCCCAAAGCGCACCAGCGGAACACAGCGCTGTTCACCATCAGCTTGGCAAAATAGCCGCCCCCGAGCCGGTGAAGCCAGACGATCTTGGTGCGATAGGCGGGTTTCTTTTCCATGGAAATACGGCGCCCACAGCGCCGGATGGTCAACCGGGCAAAACGCTCAGAAACCGGGAGGACGGCGCCGTCCGAAGGGACACTCGCTCCAAACTCGCGGGCAGCAAGCAAAATTGTCCCGGGGCCAAGTAAACCTGCTCGTTCGCAGCGGCAACCGTCAAGCCGCCTGCCACGACACCAAACACTTGGAGCGCCCCCTCCTTCCGGGCTGGCAAACTGGTCGCTTCCGAAGCGGTCCACTCGTCGATATGGAAAAGATGGTGCCGCACAAGCGCCCGATTGCCGATGGGGCCCGCCATTGTGACCTGGCTGGAGACCAGGCCCGGCTCAATGTCCCCAAAGTCGATGCACCGCATCGATTGCTCCAAGTGCAACTCTCTCGGTCTGCCGTCAAGACCGCGCCGATTCCAGTCAAAGACACGATACGTGGTGTCCGAGTTCTGCTGGATTTCAAAAATCACCAGGCCTGCGCCCAAAGCGTGGACCCGGCCACTTGGCAAAAACATGACGTCACCCATCCGCACCGGCAAACGATGAAAGCATTCAGCCACACTCCCGTCCTCCGCCTTGCGCCGGAATTCCTCCCGCTCCACCCCCGGTTTCAAACCCGCGAGGATTTCGGCCCCCTCGTCCGCCTCCGTGACAAACCACATCTCTGTTTTCGGCTCTCCCCCCAATTCACGGGCAATGCCCGCCGGAGGATGGACTTGCAAGGAGAGCACTTGGCGGGCGTCCAAAATTTTCACCAGCCATGGGAAGCGGCCATTCGCCTTCGGGGCCTCGCCCAAAAGCTCCTCCGCATGATGCTCCATGAGCCACCGCAAATCCTTGCCGGCCAACGGCCCGTTGGCGATCACACTCACGCCTTCGGGCCGGTCGGTGATTTCCCACGATTCACCCACCGGATTTTGAGCGGGGAGTTCTTTGTGGTAGAGTTGCCCGAGCTTGCGTCCTCCCCAAACCCGCTCCTTGAGCACCGGGTGAAAAGTAAAAGGATAAAGCATGCTATTTTGGGCGGAGCCGGGACGATAGCGGGTCCTCAGGCTTTGGCCGCCGCAACTTTGATGGACGGGGGTTCCTGATAGGGACCGAACGAGCGAAACTTCGCGTAACGTTGGCCGAGCCGGTCACTGGCGCTCAATTTCTTCAATTCGACCAGGTGTTTGACCAGGCAGTCCTTTAAGAATTTCGCGGTTTGAGGCAAGTCATTATGCGCGCCGTCCAGCGGCTCCTGCACAATCTCGTCCACCAACCCCAACTCGTGCAGATCCTTGGCAGTAATCTTGAGCGCCGCCGCCGCTTTCGCCGCCGCCGCCCGGTCCTTCCAAAGAATGGCCGCGCATCCCTCCGGACTAATCACCGAGTAATAGGCGTTTTCCAAAATCAGCACCCGGTCCGCGACCCCGATTCCCAATGCTCCGCCCGAGCCGCCCTCGCCAATTACCGCCGCGATAATCGGCGCCTCCAGCAACATCATTTCGCGAAGATTCACGGCGATGGCCTCGGCTATGTGCCGCTCTTCGGCGCCAATTCCCG
>CAZMLP010000239.1:0-1524 GCA_964566745.1 uncultured Verrucomicrobiota bacterium
CAGCCGCGCGCCTTTGAGCAGGACGTCACCTCGTTGATCGAGCGCTTTGTCGCCATGCATCACCTCATTGATGAGGTGCTTGGCGAAGTGAAAGCCGCCTGAGGCTTCTCAACCTTCAAACACGATCCGCATGATCGAGAAATCGTCGTCGAAATTGGAGCGGCCTTGCACCTGCCGCGAGAACTCGCTGATTCGATCCAGGTCGGATTGGCCCGGCTTGGACGGGCGATTCAACTCTTCCACAAACTCGTCGATGCTGAGCATCACACCCTCGGGCTTGGGCAGCTCGTAGGTGCCGTCGCTGAACACGAACAGCTTTGCGCCGGCGGGAACCGCGCACTCGCCCGATTTGTAGGTGACGCCCGTCATCGTTCCAATCACCAGCCCTGGCGTGCGGAGCCGTTGGGGCGCCTGGCCGGGAGTCACCAAAATGGCCGGCGGATGGCCACCGCTTGAAAAAGCAATCCGGCGCTTGGTCTTTTGATAAACCCCGTACCAGATGGTGAAATACATGTTGTTCTGCTGTTCCATCTGGAACGCCTCGTTCAGGCCCGCCAGCACTTGCGCCGGGTTGCGGAAGTCGGTGGCCGGCAGGCTCTGCGAGCGCAGCACGTTCATCGCCGAGATGGAGAGCAACGCGGCGCCGACCCCGTGGCCGCACACATCCAGCAGGTAGATCGCAAAATGATCGGCATCAAGCCAGTGATAGCCAAAGGCGTCGCCTCCAAGCTGGGTCGAAGGAATGAAGCGCGACTCGGTGGTGATCTCGCCGGTCAGCGGCGAGGGCAGCAGTGACTTTACGTAATCCGCCGCCTCGGACAACTCGGCCGCCAAGTGCTGCTGGCTTTCCACGAGCGCCTCGTAGGTCTTTTGCTCCTGGTCGCGCAGTTGTTTCTTTTCCAGGCAGGCGCCAATGCGCGCCTTGAGCAGTGTGGGGTTGAACGGCTTGGGCAGGAAATCCTCCGCGCCATCCTCGATGCACTGAATCACGGTCTCAAACTCGTCGAGGGCGGAAATCATGATCACCGGAATATGGCGGAGCTTTTCGTCCCCCTTCATTCGCTTGAGCACCGAGCGACCGTCCAGCTCCGGCATCATGATGTCCAGCAACACCAGGTCGAACGGTTGGGTGCGCGCCAGTTCGAGGGCCCGCAGACCATCCTCCGCCGTCGTGACCACGCAACCTTGCTTTTCGAGCCGGCGCGAAAGCATGTCGCGATTCATCTCGTTGTCGTCCACGACCAGCAGTCGCCCCCCGGCGAGGCGCGCCTCCAGCACCGGCTCCTCGTGGGTGGCCGTGGAGCCGCCGGAAACCGTGACGGTGCTGACGGCTGGCGGCCGGTCGTTCGCCTTGACGGCGAGGCCGGAGATTTTGACCGCGTAAAGGTTCTCGCTGATCAGCGTGAGCAGTGTCCGCGCGGCTTTTTGAATCTTTTGAAGATCGGGGACGAACTGTTTTTGGCCCTCCGCCTCGGCGTCCTCCTGCAACATCTCGCTGTAACCGATGATCTGGTTCAACGGCGT
>CAZMLP010000240.1:0-1984 GCA_964566745.1 uncultured Verrucomicrobiota bacterium
GAAATCATTATTCCGGCGAAGTAGAGGAACGTTGGTTGCCCCATGCGTCGCGGCGTTGTTTGGCCACGGTGAAAAACTTTTCCAGCGCGATGGCGTCGCCCGCGTCCAGCAGGCTTCGCAACCGCTCCAAGTCGGCGGTTACCTCACCGAGAACGCGGCTGAGCTGCGCGCGATTGGCAAGCGCGATGTCCCGCCACATCTCGGGCGATCCAGACGCCACTCGGGTCGTGTCACGAAAACCGGTGGCGCAAAGTTTTTGGATGGCGGACGGCAATTCGGGGGCGAGCACGCTGGTGGCCAATGCCGAGGCAACCAGATGCGGCAAATGACTGGAACGAGCCACTAACTCGTCGTGGTTTTCCGGGGAAAGCATCAAAATGCAACTTCCCATGGCCTTCCAAAATTCGGCCAACTGTTTGGCGGACGCCGCCTGCGCGTCACTCGCGGGCGTGACCACACAAACCGTGTTTTCAAAAAGCTCTGCCCGCGCCGCCCCCACGCCCATTTTTTCCCCGCCCGCCATGGGATGGCTGCCGACAAATTCCCCTCCGGCAGCGGCGATAATCGGAGTCAAATCACGACACACACTCCCCTTTACACTGCCGACATCAGTGACGAGAGCGCCTTTTCGGAGGTGCGGCGCCAGCCGTTCCGCCAATTCTTTCATTTGGCCAAGTGGTGTGCAGAACACCACCAAATCCGCCCCCGTGACCACACTGGCCAGGTCGGTCGAGGCCCGGTCCACCGCGCCCGCCTGCTCGCACCCGGCGACACTCGCCTCGCGACGCACATAGCCCTCCACGCGGGTCGCGAGCCCGCGCTTTTTCAGCGCCAGCCCAAGCGACCCGCCGAGCAGCCCGACGCCGATGAGCGCGACTTTTTGCCAGTGCATTGGGGGCGGAGTTTCCGGGTTCATTTTTGCGGATTCAAGCAACAAGTTGTCAGCGTTGGGGCGCGCTTCGCCCAATGGCCTGAAATTCTCCGTGCAATCGCCTCTTTGCAGAGCGATAATCCCTCACAACAAACACCTGTGGAAAACGCCCGTCTCCATGCCGAATTGGCCTTGCGGACCCTGACGCGCCGCCAGTTCTTCAGCCGTTGCGGGCTGGGGCTGGGCGGCATCGCGCTTGCCTCGCTTTTGCGGGATGAGGGCCTTGCCGCCCCCGTTGCAAACGCTTCCGCGACCGGGCCAATGACGCCGAAGCCGGGGCATTTCCCCGCACGCGCCAAGAACGTCATTTATATGTTCATGGCGGGCGGCCCGTCACAACTCGAGCTGTTTGATTATAAACCAAAGTTGATCGAGCTGAACGGCCAGCCGATCCCCCAATCATTCATTGAGGGCAAGCGATTCGCGTTCATGGGCAGCAGCCACGGCACGAAGCTGCTCGGCACGCGGCGGAAGTTCGGGCAACACGGCCAGAGCGGCGCGTGGGTCTCGGAAATGTTCCCGCACACGGCCACGATTGTCGATGACATCAGCCTGGTTCACGGCTGCGCGACAAACCTGTTCAACCACGCCCCCGCCAAGCTTTTCATGAACACCGGCTCGGGACAGTTCGGCCGGCCGAGCATGGGCGCGTGGGTGACGTATGGGATCGGCAGTGAAGGGAAGGACCTGCCCGGCTTCGTGGTGTTGCTCTCCGGTCCGCGTGGTCCGCGGGGCGGCGCGGTGAATTGGGGCAGCGGCTTCCTGCCCACCTCCTACCAAGGCGTGCCATTCCGCAGCGG
The DNA here is from genome assembly GCA_964566745.1 of uncultured Verrucomicrobiota bacterium. Classification (GTDB taxonomy): domain Bacteria; phylum Verrucomicrobiota; class Verrucomicrobiia; order Limisphaerales; family CAZMLP01; genus CAZMLP01. Next base: position 1,732 of record CAZMLP010000240.1, read on the forward strand.
CAGCGAGCCGATCCTTGATCTCACCAATCCGCCCGGCATCTCCGCCGCGCGCCAGCGCCGCGCCCTGGACGCGATCCGCGATCTGAATCTCAAGCATTTGGTGGAAACCGGCGACCCCGAAATCAGCACGCGCATCTCGGCTTACGAGATGGCTTACCGAATGCAATCGAGCGCGCCGGAATTGATTGATCTCTCCGGTGAAAGCCCGGCCACGCTGGCGTTGTATGGGGTCGAGAAGGACAAGCCCTCCTTT
>CAZMLP010000241.1:0-5368 GCA_964566745.1 uncultured Verrucomicrobiota bacterium
AGGCGTCTGCCATGTCGTCGGCATCCATGTCGGGCAACAATTGGGTGGCGGCGACCGCGCTCCGGGCCGGATCGGTCAAGGACGTGACATGAAGAGAGATCTCATTGTAGCCGGTGGAGGCGGGCTGGCCAATAACCACGACGCGCAGTTGGGCGGTGCCCTCGGGCGGCAGCACGGGAGTCAACCAGCCGGAACCGAAGACAAGACTGGAAACGTCGTCAGGAGCAAAATAAAAGATTTCCTGGGCCCCACTGATGGACGGGCCGGTTAGCAAAAGGCGGTCCGCGTACTTGGCGTCATTCTTCAACGTGATGAGAAAGGTGTTCGTCTGGCCGGGCTGGGAAAGCAATTGCAACTGTTGCGAGGCCGGGCTGGCCACCTGGCCGTCGAGGGAGTTGCCGTCCCGTTGCACCGTCACGTCCGGGATAAACCGGGCCAGGTCGTATTCGAGAATCTGGCTGGCGTCCGAAAGACTTTCGCCGCAGAGGTTTGGGGCGAAGGAGCGGAACGCGACATAACGGCCACTCGCGCTGAAAACACAGCCGTAGCTGTGGTCATTGCCCGCATCGCCGGAGCGGGTGACGCTCAACGGCGTCATAATTTGGCTGGGGCGGTCGTTGAGATCGTAAAGGAATGACTGGGTGATCCTGGCGCCAGAATTGTTGCCCGGAAGGATTCCCGGGGTGTCCGAGACCAGGGCAATCCAGCGGCCATCCGGGCTCAACGTGGCGGCCGAGAAGAGAAGAGGGCCCGCGCCACCCTTGGGAGGAGAGAGCGGTGCGGGGTTTATCGCTTGCAATGACCCGGTTTGGCGGTCGTACACATAAATTCCCGAGGCCGTGTCGGCGCTTCCGGGCAAGAGATCGGGCGCGGTGGAACTGAATAGAACAAGCCGGCCATTATCGGACACACCCAGGGCGGTGCTGGCGCCCGCGCCCGGTCGGCCGCTGGCTTTGTGGCTGATCAATTCGATGGCGCCCGACTGTCCATCGAACAAAAACACGTCCCGGTCCCGGTTGTCGTCATTGGCGACAAGGTTGGCGGCATAGGAGCTGAAGACGACATAGCGACCATCCGCGCTGATGAGCGGGCCGGTGCTGTCCCCGCCGCCCGGCGCCCCATTGGTGGCGCGGCTGAGACAGATCGTCTGGCGCGTGACCAGATCGTGGCGGAACACGTCCCAGGAGTCATTATTGTCGTTGGTGGCGAGATTGGTCGCATGGCTTTGGAAGGCGACATATCGGCCATTGGCGCTGATTTGGGAGCAGACGCTGCTTCCGTCGGGCTGCGTGCCGTCCGACGCCAGACTGACCCGCCGGATCAAGGCGGTCTGGCGGTCTTTCACGAAGACATCCGTTTTGTCGTTGGTGTCGTCCGGCGCCAGGTTGTCAGCGCCGGATTCAAAAGCGACATAGCGCCCGTCCTGGCTGATGGAAGGCAAAGAGCTGGCGGCATTGCCAACATTGCCCTCCGCCGAGCGGCTGACCAGCTCGGCCGCCTGGGCGAGGCGGTCGAACACAAAGACGTCGCTCTGGGCGTTCTGGTCATCCGCGGCGAGCTCGCCGGACGCGGTGCTGAAGGCGACGTAACGACCGTCGCCGCTCAAGCCGCCAAGGCGGCTGGTCTCGACCGCCGGACGGCCACCGGGAACCACGCTGACCGCAAAAAGATCCGGCGGGGAAACGGGCTTGGCGCTGACAACGCGCACAGTGTCCAGCGCCGTGACGTTGGCCACCGTGGACACGGAAACCGCGGACTCAAGCACGCGCGGGCCCGCCGCGCCCCCCGAGGCGGTGATCTCGACACGAAAGGCGGTGCTTTGGCCGGGATTCAACGCGGGAGCAAGCCACCCTGCGTTGGTGAGCGACGAGGTGATCTCACCGCCGCCGGTAAGCGTGCTAAACCAGCGCGTGGTCCAGCCGGTCGGGGCCGGGTTGGCCTTGATGCGGAAGGAAGCGGCCGCCGCGCCCGAATTGGCCAGCTTGAACTCGTAAGTGACGGACCCGCCCAGGCTGACGCTGGCGCTCTTGCGTTGCAACAATCCCGCCCCGAGCAATCCCTCGCCCGCGTAATTGGTCTCGCCTTTGGCACGCGCCATGAGGTCAGGCCGGAGATCGCCCTGATCCAGCAGGAAAACGTCCATCACCCCGTTGCCGTCCCGCGGCACAAGGTTGAAGGCAGTGGAGACAAAAGTGAGATACCGGCCCGTGCCCGAAAGAGCCAGGTTGAGATTACTGCCCGCCGGAATCCGCCCATCCTCGGTCACGGACAATTGAGTGATGCGATCCGTCAACCGGTCGTAAGAATAAACCAGAAGATCGGGGCTGGCCGCGCCCGCGACCAGGTTGGTCGCCTCCGCCACGAAGACAACATACCGGCCGTCCGCCGAAATCACGGGCTGATAGGACCGGCCATTGCTCTGGTCACCGTTGTTCGCGCGACTGACACATTTGGTGGTGGCCGCCAGGCGGTCCCGGAGAAAGACGTCGGACAACTGGTTGTTATCGTCCGCCACCAAGTTCCCGGCTTGCGAGATGAAGGCGACATAACGGCCATCGCCGCTGATGGAGGGGACCGTGCTGTGGCTGTTTCCCTCGCCGCCGTCCGTGCTCACGCTGACCCGTTCCGCGCGGCCCGCGATCCGGTCCCAAACGAAGATATCGTAAGCGCCGTTGGTGTCATCCTCTGTCAACGGGACGCTGGACATCAGGGCGATGTAACGCCCGTCGTTGCTGATGGAAGGGTAATCATTGTCGCCCGCGCCGGTTTCGCCACTTGAAGTCAGGCTGACACAACGCAACGGCTCGGTGCGGGCACGGTTTTGGACAAAAACATCGCGACTCGCGTTGTTGTCATTCGCGACCAAATTCGAGGCGTCCGAACTGTAGGCGATGTAGTTGCCGTCCGCGCTGATGACTGGATTCAGGCTGGGACCGTTGGCGCCGGTGGTGGAGTCCGGCCGGGAAAATAATTGAATGTCGCCCGTTTGACGGTCGTAAACAAAAATATCCTCCGTGTCCACGTTGTAGTCGTCCGGCACGAGGTTCGAGGCCGCGGACGCAAAAACGACGTAGCGACCGTCGCCGCTGATGGAGGGACTTCCGCTGATGCCATTCCCCGCGATGCCGTCTTTTTGGGAGACCCGCGTGGTCTGTCCAGTTTGGCGGTCATACAGATAGATCTGTGTGCGGCCGCCATTGGTTCCAGGGACAAGATTATTTGCATCCGAGGCAAAGGCCACGAACCGGCCGTCCCGGCTAATGGCGCTGGCACTGCTCGCTCCGTCGGCCCAGCCGCCGGACGAATTCCGGCTCACCAGCGAGAAACGGCCTCCGGGCGACACGGGATTGTTCGTGGCCGGGGATGGTTCGGGTGGCCCGTTGATCAGCAGGCGCACCGCGTTGCCCACATTCAGCCGCCCGCCGGAGACCGCGAGGCCCGACCAGGCCGGCACGCGGTCCACACTTTTCATCAAAGTGGTTTTCAGTTGGGCGACGGTAAGATCGGGATTGTAAGCCAGGAGCAATGCCGCGGCGCCGCTCACGAAGGGCGCGGCCATCGAAGTGCCGCTCATGCTGGCATAAAAAGGGCCGCCTTTATAGGTGCTGAGGATGTTAACGCCGGGCGCGGCGAGGTCCACCGAGGCGGCCCCGTAGTTCGAGAAGCTGGCCGGTGAATCGTCCGGGCCGGAGGCGCCCACGGAAAGTATGCCGTCCGACGAGTAGCCGGCGGGAAAATGCGGCCGGCGGTCGTTGCTGACATGGTCATTGCCGGCGGCGCAGACGCTGAGAATTCCCGCGCGAGCGGCTTGATCGAAGGCGTCCTTCACCGCCTGGCTGGGGAACTCGCTGCCCCAACTGTTGTTGGCCACCCGAATGTTCACGCCCCCCTGGCGCAAGGCGATCAGGTAATCATACGCGGCAACGACATTCGCCGTGCCGGCAGCGTCGTCCGCCGAAAGAATGCGAACGGGCAAGATCTGGACATTCCAGTTGACGCCCACCACGCCCAGGGAATTGTCGCCCACCGCGCCGATGATTCCTGCCACATGGGTGCCGTGGCCGTCGTCGTCCATCGGGTCCGCGTCATTGTCCACCACGTCGATGCCGTGGAAATCGTCCGCGTACCCGTCATTGTCGTCGTCCAAGCCGTTGTCACCGATTTCGCCCAAGTTTTGCCAGATGTTGGAGGCGAGGTCCGGGTGATTGTAATCGACTCCGGTATCCACCACCGCGACGACCACATTCTTGGTCCCGGTAACCAGATCCCATGCTTGGGGAGCGCCGATTTTATTCAATCCCCAAAGCTGGGAAAACTTGGGGTCACCCGGCAGCGAGTCCTTGTGGATGGGGTAATTTGGCTCGGCGAACGCGACGTTCTTTTGCGCACGGTAGAACTCGACACCCTCGGCGACCGTCATTTTCGCCGGTAGTTGAATCAGTTGCCACCCGGTGTGGGTGAAGTTCTTGCGGACGCGCGCCCCGGCTAACCCCGCCGATGCCTTGGCGACCGCGACCCCGGACGACGGCTGAAATTTGACCAAAACTTGACTGGGAATCTCCCCCGAAACCGCGCCAACCGGAGTGGTGGCGGTCACAAACGCGAACAAGGCAAGGCTCGCGCTGACCTTGGCGGGGGAAAACCCCGCCCGGCGGCGCGAGCACAACCGGCACGCAAACAACCAGTACTGCTTAAAACTCATTTCCAACCACCGTAGGAAAGCAATGTCGGCGCCGAAGTGCCTTCCCGGTGACATTTGCCCGGTCTTGGACACCGGCAAGCCAAGTCTGGCCCCGTAAAATCAGGCGAAATTGCAGACCATCATAGTTATTCACAGATGGTTTGTCATGCCTTTTGCGTATCCAAATGATTGATGGGCCGCGGTATCCGGGAGGAGGAGCATGACCAATGATTAACTCGATTCGTTCAGGAGGCTATCTGCTTGCTCTCCAGAGACAAACCGTTGACGCGCGTCAAAATGACACGGTTAGCGTCATTCTTGCTCTTTTTGTGATTTCTTTAGTTGAAATGGCACAACGGGTGCTTACATTTGCCGAGTCTCAATATCGCAAACCGAACACCACCACCGTGACCCGGCTCTCTCTGCTTATGGCGTCCCGCTCTCTCCTCTTCGCCCTGTTAGGTCTTGCGCTCTGTTCCACTGGAAGTCTTTCAGGCCAAGACACTCCCCCACCGCCGGTTGTCACCAGTTTTGGCGTGACCAACGGCCAAAAAACCTTGCGGTTCAGCCCGTACCCGGTGACTCAGCAGTATAAAATCCTCTCGGCCCCTTCGATTCTGGGGCCGTTTTTGCAGGATAATTCCGGCGCGGTGTCAAGTTTTACCTGGTCGAGCCCGTTTTCTCCCC
>CAZMLP010000242.1:0-2278 GCA_964566745.1 uncultured Verrucomicrobiota bacterium
CGTGCTGGCGAGCAATGCCGGGCCGCTTGACTCATCCAAAGCATTTTTGCCATTCGGTCCCCAGCCAGTGGGCGGCGATTCGCTCCTCATTGGCAGCAAGGAAGTTTTTAGCAAGGCCGGAGCGCGGGCGCGATTCGATGCCGAGTGGATCAAGTTGCCAGGTGACGCGGCCAATATCACCTATGGCGGCACGGGCAATGACACGCCCCCGGCAACGTTGCAATATTTGAGCGGTGGCGTTTGGAAGAATATCCTGACGAGCGTCAACATTTTCAACGGCATCACCAGCCAGGTTTCCTTCCCGGCCCTGCAATTGATTCCGGCGGACGGCGCGGTGGAATACGATGAGGCGTTTGAACCGTTTTCCAACGAAAGCAGCGCGGGCTTTGTCCGGCTGAAGTTGAACTCGGGCTTTGGACACAAGGAGCAACAAGCCGCGCTCACGAGATTTCTCATTGCCCAGGCCAAGAATCCGGATGCCACCGCGGCCCCCGTCGAGCCGTACACGCCGACGTTGCAATCGCTACAGATCAGTTACACGGCGTCGGCGAACACCAATCTGACGGCCACGACCGATGCCGCGTTCAATGAAAGAACGGTCCGCTTCTTCCATCTCCATCCGTTTGGTGACGCCGAGCAGCACGCGCATCTTTCGAATGGCGCAACGATATATCTGTTGCCGCAGTTCCGCTACGTCGAGACACCGCTCGATCCCGGCGCGGGTTCAGGCGGTGGCTCGTTGGCGCTTCAAAACCAGGGCGAGTTTTACGTTGGCCTGGAGGATGTTGCCGCCGGACAAAGCCTTTCCATCTTGTTCCAGGTTTTGGAGGGGACCACCGATCCCCTGATCCTCAAGCCGGACGACCATGTTTATTTCAGCTATCTGGCGAACAACACCTGGAAGGCGATTCGGCGAAACCTCGTCAGCGACAGCACCCGGCAGTTGATCCAGTCCGGCTTGATCGAACTGGCGATTCCCGCCGACGCGACCACGACCAACACGCTGTTGCCCGCCGGTTTCATTTGGTTGCGGTTTTCCGTGGAAGAGGCGGCGGACGCCGTGTGCAAATTGCTCGCGGTGTCGCCACAGGCCGCGCTCGTCACTTACCAAGCGGGGCCGTTGAACTCGCCAGACTTTCCCGCCAATCCGTTGCCCGCCGGAACCATCTCCAAACTCAAGGAGCCGCGGAGCGCCGTTAAAAAGGTTCAACAACCGTATCCCTCGTTCCAAACCGGGCGCGGTGGCGAAACAGGGCAATGGTTCGACATCCGGGTGAGCGAGCGGCTACGGCACAAGGACCGGGCTATCACAATTTGGGATTACGAAAGGCTGACGCTGGAGGCGTTCCCCCGGATTCACAAGGTGAAGTGCCTGAGCCACACGAAGCTGGTGGCCGACCCCGACCATCCCGGGCAGTTGCTCTACAGCGAACTGGCGCCGGGCCATGTGCTGGTCATCACGATTCCCGATTTGACGAACCGCAACGACGCGAATCCCTTGCGTCCCTACACCAGCGCGGACCTGCTCGCCGGGGTGCGGGACTATCTTCAAGCGCGGACTTCTTGCCACGCCAAGGTGATTGCCGCCAACCCTCTTTTCGAAGAGTTGCGGATGGAGTTCTCAGTCACGCTGAGGAAGGGCCACAACGATGCCTCCTTCTACCGCGACCAGCTCCAGCGCGAGATCACGGAGTACCTCACCCCCTGGGCATTTGGCAGCGCGGCGGACATTCAGTTTGGCGGCAAGGTTTACAAGTCCGCGCTTATCAATTTTGTCGAGGAGCGCCCGTATGTCGATTTTCTCACGGACGTGAAGCTGTTCCACAAGGCGGGCGACACGGCAGTTGAGTCGGGCGATTTGGAGGAGGTCACGGCCTCGACGGCCCGCTCGGTTCTCGTTTCCGCGCCGGCCAGCCACCATAACATCACGGTGCTGCTGCCCGGGGACGCGCTGCCGGTCACGGAGGAGTGCAATCACGCATGAACGATCCCGTCACCATCCAGAAACTGACCGGCGGGGAGCCGGAGAGCCTGAATTACGCGCTGCTGCGGAAGGAGGGGATCGATTACATCACGGCGCTGGGCAGTGATTTTTGGACGGATTTCAACCTCCACGACCCCGGAATCACACTGTTGGAGGCGCTTTGCTACGCGCTGACCGATTTGGCCTATCGGGCGAATTTCGCCACGGCTGACTTGCTCACTTCACCATCCGGGCTGCCGGACAAACCGGAGCGACAGGGATTCTTTTCCGCGCGAACGATTCTGACGGTGAATC
>CAZMLP010000243.1:0-3678 GCA_964566745.1 uncultured Verrucomicrobiota bacterium
CTTCAACTAACACCCGTCTGCGAATCTCGCTCCAGTCGTCCATATTGCGATACATGCTTCATGGTTAAAGAAGCCGCCGCAATTTTGGACCGCCCTGTCACACACGTGACCCCCGCCTCACTTTTCAACCGCCGTTTACACTTGGCCACGGCCACGCTGAAATCACCGCCTGTTACCGGGCGCAGCATTTGCACAGGGGGGCGGGCGACATAGACCGCCTTGGGATAAGAACTGCGATCAAGGGGATCGGTTCCCTCATCCACCTCCGCGCTATCGCTCCACAAATCGCCGTCGGAGTCTGGATTCAACGGATTCGTCCCTCGGGCGGCCTCATCGCCGTTCGACAGCCCGTCACCGTCCGCATCCGCGTCAGGCCCGCCCGGCAGCACCCAAAATGTCGAAGTATAAGGCGGATTGAGGCTGTTTCCCGCGATGTCGATGACACCCGAGTTGGCCGAGACCCGGTAGAGTCCGGCAGGTAAAGGACCGGCAAAGCTGAGCACCGCAGCGTTGATCGTGTCTCGCCAATTCACCGTCACATTGGCCACGCGGGAATCGTCGAGTGTGCCCCATTTGCTATCGTCCCCTGCAAAATCAACTACGACATTCGTTCCGCCAAGGCTATTGGCATTGATCGGCTCCGAGAAATAGAGAAACACCGGCCCCGAGTCTGCCACCACCGTTTTGGTCCTCGGTGCCGTGCTTTTCACGAGCGGCGGCGTTGTGTCGGGCAGAATCGGCACTCGGTAAAGCTCGCTGAAACGACTGTTCCCCCCGCTGTCCGTGGCCCGCGCCTGGAACGTAAAGCTTGCCTCGCTAGCTCGCCGGGGCGCGACGAACTGGAATCCAAACGGGAAATTGCCGTCGGTCGAGACCTTCACCCCGTCCACGTAAAACTCGACATTCCGCACCAGCACGTCATCCGTCGCATTGGCCGTCACCTGTATGGGCTTGCCCTCTTCAATCCCTCCCTGCGTCAGGTTTTGGTCGAATTGAAGGGAGATGGACGGGGAATTCGTGCCCGTGTCAAAAGGGGCGAAATTAATCACTTGCAGCCCGTTTTTGGCATCAGCCACATAGGCCAGCCCGTTATAGATGCAAACCGCTGTGGCTATTCCCGGCGTGGGAAAGGTGGTGACAAACTTGCCCGCCGCGTCACCGGTCCCGATGGTGTAGAGGTCAACATCGTTCGCAGCCGCGTCCGAACTGACCGCATCAGCCGCCGCCAGTCCAAGGCCCGAGCCGGTGGCGACCATCTGTTTCCAACCAAATTGCCTGACGTCGTTGTTGCGAATGAATTGCGGCTCCAGCGGCTTTTGAAGGCCGATCACCGCATATCCCGAGGCATGCGTGACATACGCCCGGTCACCGCCGACAAACAGCCGGAGCCTTCTCCCCCCAGCCGCGCTTGTGGCGGGAAAGGTGACTTGCGCAATGGCTCCGTTTGCAAGGTCGTCCAGCGGCACTGCGGACAGCCTGCCCGGCGTCACCACATAAACGGCATTCCCACCGATCCCGACATCCTGCACGCTGCCGGAAATGTCCCGGCTGGCGATCACCGTTCCGGTGGCGAGGTCAACCGAGTAAACTGTCGAGTTGCCGCCGACCCTCGCCCCCACATAGGCGATTCCTCCGTTGGCGGCGACGGCAAAAGCGCCATCGCCGAGCTTGATCTGGTGGACAATAGCCGATTGGCTTGGCTTCGAAATATCAACAATCGCCAAGCCTGCCGCACTATCCGCCGCCGCCACGAACTTGTCGGTGATTGCCACGGCCACGGCGTTTCCCGGCGTGTCCACCTGCGCCATGATGCGTGCCGAGTTGCGTTCCGACACGTCAAACAGGGTGATTCCTTTGTCCGAGTCAGCTACCACCACCAAATCGTTTAGCGCAGCCACGTCAACGGCGGTGCCCGGCGTGTCCGTCGAGGCGATAATGCCCGTGCGGGCGGCCGCCCCGGGGTCCAGTCCAAGCCGAATGGCCGTTCCATCTTTAATCCCGTCCCCGTCCGTGTCTGGATTAAGGGGGTTCGTGCCGACCACGAATTCCACCTCATCAGCCAATCCGTCCCCGTCGCTGTCGGGCGTCCGTGGCACTCCCATCAGAATCGAAGGGATATGAAAACGCTGGCCACTGTCCGGCGTTTGAAATTCCCGAAACCCGACCAATCCGGTATCGGCGTTGAAAAGCCAAGCCCGGAAATCCGTGTTTGCGGCAAGAATCAGCTCGTTTTCCGGTATGCCTTGGCTTGTTGTTTGCCCCCGTCGAACCACGCTGCCGTCGGAGAGATTTTCGATGGCGTAATAAAAGCGAGGGGAAGATTGTGCAGCAATCTCAAAGGTCACTGCTACCGCCAAAACAACAGTAAAAAAAATACGCTTTAAGCGATGACTCATTAACTCAAATTGATGCCTCATTGGAGCAAAGGATCATCGGCATACACTCTTGATGATTCCTACCGTTACAGGCTCTTGAAATTCTCCAGTAAGAATCACGGAATATTTCTTCCAATTGTCAAACTGTTCTTCCGCTGGCCACGTCGCATGGAGAAAATCCAGGATTGCTTCATCTGGAGCCGGTCCTTCGATGAGCTTGGTCATTACGTGTCGCGTCAAATGCGAGTGGCTTAAAACATCAATTAACAGATCGAAAGCCCGTCTCGCTTCAAGACCGAACAACACGATCGCTAGCGGTTCCGAGGCAATCAAATCTGAAAGAAAGCGCCTGCATGTTTCATTGTCATCAAATCGCGTGCCGAGCATAACCAACAGCAAAGAATCCGTGAATGATTTCCCAGAAATCGCGCAATTATTTTGGTCGCAGTAAATTATTTGAACGTTCTTTCCGAGATAATTCCCGGCCTCTACCCATTGAGTCATAAACTTCTATCCTTGATAAGTTGCCGAATAGTCTCAATTTGATTTTTAACATTTTGGATTGTTCCTTCAACCTGCGATGGGTATCCCCCATCTCTTAAAATTTGCTGAAGTTTCGCCTCATGTTCAGCAAGCGTCTTTTCGGCTGATCGAAGCGTTTTCTGAATGGATGCCGCCCCATCTTTAACCAATTGCTTTTCCAATTGGGCGTATATCTTCGGATTCAGCACACCGGTTGCGCCGCTCTCTCCCTTTGCTAACCATGGTAGTAAATTTCTTGCCTGTATTATCTTCCCGCCAACAAATCCAACCCCCTTTAGGATCCAGCCACCTGCAAGGGTTGTGATAGGTGATGTTAGCTGCCCTATTAAACCTAACTTTTTAAAAGTTGGATTGCAAGGGTCATAAAAGCCTTTTAAAGGATCAAAAAATGGGATGTAGCCATCAATCAAAGCCGCTGCTCCTTGGGCAGTATATGAGGCGTCCTCTTTGGGTGAAAAAAGCAAATCTGGATCACCCCAGCCGACTTGTAAATCAGGCAAATAGTCCCCGTTAAAATCGATTCCGACGGCAAATAGTCCATAAGGATCGGTCCGCTTTATCGAGTTATTTGCGACATATGCGTAGCCGTTCCCCCAATTGATAGAATCTCCCCAGCCTCCCAACATATCTCGCGATGCGAATCGACCTGAGGAAGGCTGGAGGTATCGATTTTTTGCGTAATACAGTTTAATCGAATCGTCAAAGCGCTGTCCCGCGAATAGGAATGGATTTCCGATAGAGCTTGTCGCGGATGGGGTCC
>CAZMLP010000244.1:0-1658 GCA_964566745.1 uncultured Verrucomicrobiota bacterium
ATTTGAGATAATCTTTAAGAAAACCCGGCTTGTCGCGCCGCCCACCCCGGCGGTAATCACGCCAAAGAACAGTGGCGACCGCTTCAGGTTCTTGCCGCAACTCTCTCGTCAGATACTCGAACAAGAGTTCCATGAGCCGTGCGAGCGCGATGCCGTGCCGTTTCCCGACCTGCTGATGCAACCACTCGCTCCACTGCCAGAAAGCGTGAAATGGCGAGGAAGATCCCTGCCAGAGCAATGGCGCGGTCTCTCGAAAATTGCCACTGTTCGCGACCAGATCCCAATAACGCGCAAAGCGCCGGAGCTTCTGCATGGTCGTAAAATCGATCAGCCGGTTTGACAAAATTTCATAAGGCGGCTCCGGCGCGTACACCATTTGCCACTCCTGGTCGTGGCGGATGATGGGCGTTCCACGCAGCCGTTTCAGAATGCCCACCTGAATCTCCTGCGGCCCGAGCCTGACCAGCCGGTCAAAACCCGCCGCGAAGCTCTCCACCGTTTCGCCCGGTAACCCGACGATCAAGTCCGCGTGGACATGCACGCCCGTCTCGCGTCGAAGAAAACCAAAGTTGTCCTCCAGTCGCTCGTAGTTTTGCCGGCGGCTAATGTTTTTGGCCGTCGCCTCGTCGAAGGTCTGCACCCCCACCTCGAATTGGAGCGCCCCTGGCGGGAAGCGCGCAATCACCTCCCGCAACGCGGCGGGCAGGCGGTCCGGTACCATCTCGAAATGCGCGAAAAGGCCGGGACCTTGCCGCTCCAGGAAGAACTCCAGGATGCGTTTGCTCGCGTGCGGGCTAAGGTTGAACGTACGGTCCACGAACTTGAATTGCCGGGCACCCCGGGCGAGCAAGTTGCCCAGCGCCGTCAGCAAATCCTCCAGCGGGAACTGACGGACCGGCACATCCAGCGAGGAGAGGCAAAATTCGCAGGTAAACGGGCAACCACGCGACGCCTCCACATAAATAACCCGGTGCGCGATATCCTCTGTCGAGTAATGATCATAAGGCAACGCAACCCCCGCCAAGTCAGGCAGCGGCGCGGCAATCACCTTGCCAGGCGGGCATTTGCCCGCCAGCAAGTCGCGGCACAATTGCGCGAACGCAAGGTCCGCCTCTCCCGTCACCACATAGTCGGCCAGCGCGACGATCCCCTGCCCCTCGATCTCGTGGCTCACCTCCGGCCCGCCCAGGACCACAATCATTTCGGGACGAAGCCGTTTCAGCAACCCGACCACTTCCGTGGTTTCTGTCACGTTCCAGATGTAAACGCCGAAGCCAACAATCGCCGGCGCCCGATCCAGAATCGCCTCCACCATATCCATGGCTTGCTGGTTGATGTCGAACTCTGCCAGCACTGCGCGCGAGCGCAACTCGCCTAGATTTGCCAGCAAGTACCGCAGCCCCAGCGAGGCGTGGATATACTTCGCGTTCAGCGTGGTTAGCAAAATGTCAGTCATCACCAGTCGCTTGGACAATCGCCCGGCGGCAGCCCGCTCGTCAATGGCGGCTGCATTCCGGCACAGGGCGAACGCATCTAAATTTCGGTGGGCTGGACACCGAGCAAGCGCAGAAGGTAGGCGTGGTCCCAACCGGCGTTGAGTTGTTTGGCGCGGATGCCGCGCTTCTTGGTGGGCTCGCGTTTCAACAAGTTCAACGCCA
>CAZMLP010000245.1:0-3191 GCA_964566745.1 uncultured Verrucomicrobiota bacterium
CCGGACGCGCCAGCGGCGCGTCCCTAACTGCCAAGCGCGCGTGACGGGCAAAGTAAGCCAGGAACAAAGTGGCACCGGCAAATCGATCAGGGCTCAGCAAAGCTTCACCCCACCGGCAACCGGGGCTGGGCGCGGAGTTTGCCCGGACGGCGAGAATAACGTCGTAGGCCCGCCCGGACGCGCCAGCGGCGCGTCCCTACCTGCCAAGCGCGCGTGACAGGCAAAGTACGCCGGGAACAAACTGGCACCGGCAAATCAATCGGGGCTCGACCGAGAAAATAACCGGGAACGGTTAGGAGAAATCGCCTATTTATTGTCGTCCCAGCCACTTTTGGACAGCCGGGTCTTGGTAAAGCTGCTTGGCGAGAAGCTGATAACCGGCGGTAAGCGGATGACTGGCGTCCGCGTAGAGTTCGCCCGGTAGCACGGCGGGAATGACGTGCGTCACGTTTTGTTGCGTCAGCCAGGCGACGATGCCATCGCGCAAAGCGTGAAAACCGGCCTGGCTTTCCTTGGCAACCATGTGCTCGTTGAACGGTCCCACCACCACCAGCACGTCGTTGCCGCGCGCGCGCAGGGTTTGCACCAGATGACGAAATCCGACCCACTGGAGTGAACTGTCAAGCGTTACCCATTCAAATTGGGACGGCTTGGGGCTGTTGTCGGTCCACGGTTTGTGACGCTCGCTGGCCGGGCCGCGTTGCGGATCTTTGGCGGGCGCGCCGGGGACTTCGAGGGTGATTTGCGAAAGGGGGTTCTTGTAACTGTTCGTGTAGCGCGGCGGATCGTTGCCGTCATCCTGCAGGGTCCAATTCAAGATGCTCTTGTCGCCGAAATAGGCGCTTTGCAGGTGTCCGACCCACGCGTTGAAGCGCACGTTGCGCTCCACGACGGCGCCGAGGCGCTCATTGGCGTCCGCCTTGTAGCACGGAATGCGCGGGGAGAATTGCGGGACGAGGCGCGAGTGATTGAACTTTTCCTCCTTGGTGGTTTGGAGGTCGGCCTTGGGATTGCTCATCCAGAGCACGTTGCATTGAAGGATTATTTTCCGGTGGCGCAACGTGCCGCCGTAATAGTTCACGAGGCCGTCGAGCGCGAGCGGGAACATGCCGTTGACTCCCGCGTTTACGAAGCGGTCCGCCTGGCCGGCCTGCTCATTCAGGAAGTGCGACAAGGTGCCGTCCGGCAAAACGTATTCGCCCCACACCACCGAGTCACCAAGGAGAAAAACGCTCGCGGGATTGCTGACTTGTTGCAGCCGCCGTTCGTAAAGCCAGTAATCACGACTGAGGCTGTAGGGGATACGATAGTCCGGCCCCGTGTCAAACCGTTCGATTCCTTTCCAAACGCGCGGCACCCCGATGGCCGCCAAGGCGATCAGCGCGACCGCGACGAGCCATTGCCGCGCGCTGAGGCGCATCTCGTTCACGAACGGCACATCGGAATCTTTATGCGGCAGGCTCATACTGGCTAAAACTGGAAATAGATGAACGAGCCGGCCCCGGAGGAGCAGACGCAGATGTAGATCACCATCGCCACGGCGATTCCGACCCGCACGGGGCTGGTGGCGAGCAACGGGCGAACCTTCGATTCGTAGGCGAACTGGTAGAGCCAGACGAGCATCACAAGCGCCAGCAAAAGCAGCGGCATCTGCGGATCAGTCCACGCGCCCCGGAACATGTGGCCGATGATGTAGAAGGCGTCCGTCAAACTTTCCGCCCGGAAGAAAACCCAGGTGAGGCAGACAAAGGCAAAAACGCCAAGTTGCTTGGCGAGTTTTGGCACCTTGTCACGGTAGAAGGGGGAGCGCTCCAACTCGCGGGTGATGATCACGCCCAGGCCGTGCAACGCGCCCCAAATCATGAAGGTCCAGGCAGCCCCGTGCCAGATGCCGGAAATGAGGAAGGTAATGAAGAGGTTGCGATACGTTTTGAAGACACCATCGCGGTTGCCGCCGAGCGGGATATAGACGTAATCGCGGAACCAATGGGAAAGGCTGATGTGCCAGCGGGACCAGAACTCGCCAAGACCGGTCGAGAGATAGGGGTTGTTGAAATTCAGGATGAGGCGGAATCCCATCAATTGCGCGACACCGCGGGCCATGTCCGTGTAACCGCTGAAATCAAAGAAGATTTGCCAGGCAAACGCGAAGGTTCCCAAGAGGAGGGCAGGGGCGCCCTGCATCCTGGGGTTGTCATAAATCCGCTCGACGTAAAACGAGAGATAGTTCGCGAGGGCCAGCTTCTTGAACAGGCCGACGAGAAACAGCGAAAGGCCGTTGGTGAAGTTCTCCAGTTTGACGGGCGGGAATTGATGGAACTGCGGCAGCAGGTGTTTCGCGCGCTCGATCGGGCCGGCCATTAGTTGAGGAAAGAAACAAACGAACGTGGCGAAACGGAGGAAATTGCGCTCGCGGTGGACCTTGCCGAAGTAGAAATCAATGGTGTAGCTGAGTGACTGGAAGGTGAAGAACGAGATGCCCACCGGCAGGACATATTCGAAACCGAAGGGCATCAAGGTCCCCGGGGCGGAGAGCTTGAGATTGAAATGCAACCACTGAAAGAGCGCGTTGAGGTTCTCGACCGCAAACCGCGCATATTTGAAGAAGAGCAGCAGCGCAAGGTTGTTCACCAAGCTGATGAGCAGCCAAATCTTGCGGCTGCTGAGCAGCGCGCCCAGCGCCATCAAGAGCACGAGGACGCCCATCAGAATCATCGTGGGGCGCAACGTGGGCGGACCGATTGCCGCCACCACCGCGGCGGCAAGCGTCATCAGCACCGAAAGCAGGAACGCGGTCTTGAGCACCCAATCGCCGAATTGCAGGCGGGTGAGGCGCGCGGCCATGTCGATCCTCGCGCCCTCCCGCGGGCAGTGGTCCATTAGCGCGACGAGGAAGTAATCCAGCGCGGTGGAATAGACGACCAGCAGGAGGTAGTAGGGGTTCCACCAGCCGTAGAAAAAATACGAGGCGACCAGCAGCCAGGGGATCCAGAGGCGGGTGTGCCGGAGCGCGTAGAAAACCGGCAGGACCACCAGCAGGAAAACCAGAAACGGCCACGTGTGAAACAGCATAGCGAGCCGCGGGCGTCAGATTATTTCCACGAGATCACTTGGCACGGAGGGCCGCGGCCTCTTGCGCGGTGGCGCGGCGCACGACGCGAAAGCCGCAATAATCGGTATAGAAGCAGGCG
>CAZMLP010000246.1:0-2113 GCA_964566745.1 uncultured Verrucomicrobiota bacterium
CAGACTCAGCGGACTGGAGGCGGACATTGCCGCCGATCTTTTGGTGAGAGTTTTTGACGCCACAGACGAACGCTTGGAGAGAGTGGCTGCGGCGCTGCTGGATGAGGAAGCGCGGGGAAGAGTCGTGGAATGGCTGGCGAAACGGCGGTCCGATGACGCATTTCTGTCCGCGCGCCGGGTGCTGGCCACGATGCGCCGAAGCCGCCGCAATGACGCCAACCGATATTTCGACTGGGCGGTTGAAACGCTCGCGGAGGAAATGGCGCAAGCCGGGCGCTGGTCGGAAATTGGGCCGTTGACCGAACGCCTGCTGCCTAGGCAAAGAACGGTGGTTCTGCTCAAAGTTGGGAGCGTGGCCGCACAACAAAAAGACGCCGCAAGACTGTCACAACTCCGCAACTTGGTCGCTCAGGTCGCTGACTCCTGCATCACGGCAAATATGCTCATCCGGCAAGGTCGCACTTCGCAAGACCTTGATCCGCGTCAGGGGACACCCACTGATCGGTTAGTTTGTCGTTCCAATCAGGCACGGCTGGACGCCTTGCTGGCACAAGTTGTGGCAATGCCACAAGCCATTGAGCTACTAACCTCGGCATTCAGTCTCGCCCAGAGTTTAGGAGCAGGAGGCGTCGCAACGCGTCAGCAATTCCATGCTTTGACCACCATAGTCCATACCGTCGCTCTTCGCCCGGACCTGAAACCCTCATCCCCTCGGCATCCTGTCCGCCGTTACTTGGCGCGGCTAATCCGCTGTTGGAGGGGCTTGCTGCGAAACGATCACGACGCTCTCTTGGTAGTCGCTCACGATCTAATCACACTTATGGATCTGGCCGCAAACGTGCGAAAAGCAGTTCCCGACGCCTGGCCAAACGCCGGACGTTCGTTGCAGTGTTGGAATACGAAACTGGAGCGAATCGCCAGTTGGTTGCCTGCGCGCGAGCGCGATGATTTGTGGGTCCGTGTCGTTCGCTCCTCCGTTGCGGAAGATGTGTTGGACCTTGGGCGGGCGATTGTCACCATCAAGCGCGTCAGCAATGGCGACAAAAGGAGTCGTGCGATGGCAGAGCTTGTAAAGCGGCTCTGCCGTGATCGCAAAATGAACTTGGCGAACTCAGTTGGGCGAGGGGAAAAAAAACTGCAACATCATGTTCGTCTCGCGGTGGGACTCGCCACTCTGGACTACAAGCCTGCGGAGGCAACAAGGCAATTGGTGGTTCGTCTGCTGCCCAATACTTTTCGGGACGCAACGGATTCCATTCAGCGAACCGTATTGCTCGGCGAATTGGCAGCGGCACTGGCTAAAACAGATCGCGATTTTTCAGGACGAATCTTGCGAGCGGCGGAGGGTCTCATCCGAGATTACAAATCCAGTTCTACTTCCCGGGTCCGTTATTCTCTCAACGTGGCTGATGCCGCGAAGCGATCCGGAAATTCTATCGTCTTCCAACGGGTGCTGGACGCGGCGGTGACTTTGGTTTTGGACACAGCCAAAAACCTTCTCGACGCGGTTAAAGGCAATAATGACAGCGAGAAAATGCCGGAAGCCGAGGAAATTCTCGAAGCCGTCGAGGCCCTTTGTGCGGTCGCGGTGATCCAGAACTACCCTGATTCAAGACAGCCCCACGCAGATCGGGATAACAAAGCTCCTTGGGAAAAGACGCTGGATTTTGCCTACGGTTTGGCGACACGGGTTCCTGGAATATCCAACCGAACAGAAGCTTTGGCCGAAGTGGCTGAAGCGAAACGCAAAACACTCAATTACCAGGACGCCCGAAACCTCTTCAAAGCCATGCGAGAGTTTGCGGAAAGGATGGGAACGGTTTTTGGCAAAGGTCGAACGCGACATCAACGCGTGGCGTGTCTCGGTGAAATCGCCTTGGGCATGGTCAAGGCTGGATTTTTCGACGAAGCCCTTGAAATAGAAAAGGAATTGCCACCGATTGCACCAGGGCGTGACCAACTCCGGGATGACAACGCGTTGAGAGCGTTCGCCATATTGCGCACGCAGAACCAAAAGTTGGGAGAAGCGATTCCGCTCTTGCGTCGCATTCAAGATTCCGACACTCGGATGCGGGCTGCCCGTGACATCGCAATCTGCCTCGCCAGTCAAGGC
>CAZMLP010000247.1:0-5126 GCA_964566745.1 uncultured Verrucomicrobiota bacterium
CCGCCGCCGGCGCTGTCCGCGAGCCGGACGATGACGCGATAAGTGATGAACACAACGACGACCAGCAGAATGATATGGGCCGGCTTGACGGATCGAAATTTGCCGCGAAACAGATTTTTCTCGATCTTGGACCAAGCCGAGCGGTGCAGGCGGTGACCGCACTGCACGCAGCGGGACCGGCTGCGCGGGTTGCTTAGTCCGCAGGCATGGCAGGAGACGTAGAGATGGGCGCCGCAATTCTCACACTTGTTGGCGCGATACGGGTTGGGATGATCGCACTTCGCGCAAAGCACGTCCTGCTTTGACCGCCTTTCCGCCTTTGGCGCCTGGGATTCGCTAGGATTCATCGTCTTTGAGAAACTCGGATTCCATCTTGGAGACCAGTTCCTGGGCAAAATTATCCAGCTCGACCGTCAACACCCGGAGATTGTGGACAAGCCAATTGTAACCGAACATGGAGGGAATGGCCACCAGCAAACCGGCAACGGTGGTGATCAGCGCCGCCGCGACGCCCGGAGCCATCGCCGCCAATGTGGCCGAGTTCTGCATGGCCACCTGGCCGAACGTGCTCATCACGCCCCACACGGTGCCGAGGAGGCCAAGGAAGGGCGCGCCGCTCACGGCGATGGCAAGCAAGATCAGGCCGGATTCCAAACGCAATGACTCGCTGGCCACGGTGCTCTCCAGCGCCCGCTTGACGTGCTCCATCGACTTCAAGGAAATCATTTTCTTGCGCGCCCCGCCCGGGCCGGTGGCCAACCGCGTGTCCAGCTCGGAACAGCCGATTTGATAGGCGGAAAAAAGCGGGCACCCTTCCACCTTCACTTTGCGGTCGAAGATGGCGAGCACGTTGCCCTGCGCGCGGAACTCGGCGAGGAAGATTTGATTGAGACGCTTCGCGCGGCGCATTTGGCTGGCTTTCGAGGTCATGACCGACCAGGCGAAGATCGAGAACAGCACCAGGATGCCAATGATAACCTTCGCCTCCGGCCGCGCCTGCTGCCAGACATAGACCAGCTCAATGTCGCTTTTGGCGAAAAAACAAAAGGGAATGTTCATCAAGTACCGCCGCGCCGCGCGCTGTTTGGGGGCAATCCATTACCGCCGCGCCGCCCAATGGTCAAAGGCTTTTGCGATTTCGCGCGGGAAAAAAGCAAATCCTCCCCGGTTGACAGCCGCCGGGCGCTTTCTATTCAACTATTATTTTGAAAATAAGAGTCACCCCTCGGCGACCGGAACAGCGGGAGCCGCAGGCTTGAGCGCGGCCTCGATGCTATCCACCCGAATGCGCTTGCGGGATCCCTCATGATCGAACTCGACCTCGTCCCCCACTTTTTTGCCGAGGATCGACTGGGCCATCGGGCTCAGGTAACTGATGATGTGCTTGTCCGCGTCAAAATCCCAGGCGCCCAGAATGGAATAGGACTCGGGATTCCGGGATTGCAGGTCGGTCAGGCCCACTTTGACACCGATGGTCACGGTGTCCGTTTTGGAGGTGGCGAAGTCGGTTCCCCGCGCCCGGACCAGCTGGGTCTCCAGCTCGGATTTGCGGCGCATCAAGATTTTCTGCATTTCCTTGGCCGCCTTGTACTCGTGGTTCTCGCGCAAGTCACCGTAGCTGCGGGCGATGGCAATCTCCTTCGAGTTGGCGGGGATTTGCTTTTGGACCAGGTCGGCGTACTCGTTTTTGCGGCGCTCAAGGCTTTCCCAGGAGACAATCAGGGAGCTGTCCTGTTTGGAGTGGTCCCCGGAGATCAAGGACTGGATGGACGGGAAATGCTTGACGATGCGGGCCAGCAGGGAACGCTTGTCCATGTCGTCAAAGCTCGGGGAGAGCTGCAGCGCGCGGGTAAGGTCCTTGATGACCTCCAAGTCGGCGGACTCGATCAATTCCACCAGCAGTTGCTGGTCGTCCATGATGTAATCCCGCAGGCGGTTGGAGCGTTTCTCGTTGAACTGGTCGCGCTCAATGGCGGTGAGCATGGCGCGAAACACCTCGGGCCCGAGGATGTCCGCGAAGGAATCGGAGCGTTCCTTGGCGAGCCAGAGGAGCAGCTCGCTGCTGGCCTGGTGCTGGCTGATGAGCCGCGCCAGCGTCTCCTTCAGCGTGTCCAGTTTGTTCTCATGAATCAGCAGACTGGCGCACTCGCCACAAAGCTTCGAGGAAACCGTGTTCAGAATTCCGAGCACGGCGTCCACCCACAGGGTGGGATTGGTCTCTTGAAAGGATTGCAGCGCCCGCTTGTGCTTGGCGGCCGGCACCTGCTCGAGCAGCGCGCCCAGGCGGGGGTTTTGAGACCAGACGGCGACCGCGCCCGTCTCGCCTTCCACGGGAGGCGTGCCCGCCGCGGCGCGCAACTCGTCGCGGACGAAAATTCCCTCGAGCGCCAGGGCGGTCTGCGTGCGCAAGTGGCTGTTGATGTCCGCGTTCAGGGCCGTGATCACCTCGGTGGCGGCCACGTTTTTGTTGGTGAGGTCGGCGGCACTCTTGGCCAGCTCGGAGGCGACGGCGATGCGCGCTTTAAGCCCCTTGGCCGCGCGGAACTCCTCCATGAGCCGGTCCTGCAAAGAGATCTCGCGAGTCTGGTAAATGATCGGATCGGTTTTCTTGAGCGGCACCTGGAAATGGCCGTCCTTTTTCAATTCCCGCTTGGCCACTTCCCACCACTTCTTCCAGTCGTCGGCGATGACGTCCGGCACCAGAACTTGTTGAATTTGCTCCAAGGTCGCCTTGCCGTTGTAACTTTCGACCACCAGTTTGATGAGGTCCAAATGATGCAACGCGGCCATTTGACGCAAACCGTGCAAGTCCGCCGCCTTGCGCGCGAGAATGTGGGTGGCGGGAATGGCCTTGAGGGATTCGGCCGAGAACGCGAGATCCATCGTGTGGCCGGGTTTGCCGGGGAAATCGATCGTCATCCGGGCAAAGACCGTGTCCACCGTGGTGATCCGGCCGAAACCCCAGCCGCGGTGCATGCAGTAACCGGCCTGGGCCAACGTCAGCAGCGGATCAATGTGGTGGCGGCCGATCTTGCCGGCAGCGACCAATTTCTCAAATTCTTCTCTCATAAATCGGGCAAAAATCTCGCATCCAAGTAAACGGTCGTCACTATAGGAGCGTGCGAATTGAAAAACCAAGAGAAATTGCCGCGCGCGTTCTTTCCCAGCATGCCGCCGGGCAGGACTTTACCGAGAATCTGCTGGGGGCGGCGCTGGCGGATTCCAAGGTGTCCGCCGCCGACCGCCGACTTTGCCAGGAACTGGTGTACGGGGTGATCCGCTGGCAGGCGACTTTGGACTGGTTGATCGACCGGCGGACCGGTGGCCGGACGCAAAAGCGCGGCCTGCAAATCTTATTACGGCTGGGGCTTTATCAAATTTTTTGGCTGGAACGGGTGCCGGACCACGCCTTGGTCCACGAAACAGTGGAACAGGCCAAGGAAAGGGGATTTGGCCCGCAAGCGGGATTTGTCAACGCGCTGTTGCGGGGCTGCCTGCGGGAGGAGGCGGCCTTGCGGGAGGAACTTGCCCGGCTGCGCGCAAGTGACCCGGCGACGGGCTATTCGCACCCGGCTTGGCTGGTGAAAAAGTGGGGCGACCGGTGGGGCGGGGAGCCAACCCGGAGATTATTGGAATGGGACAACACACCGCCGCCAACGTTCGCGCGCGTCAACACGCTCAAGACGGACGCCGGAAAACTGGTCGAGCGGTGGCGCGAGGAGGGGGTGGACTACGAGTTCCGCAATTACGATTGGACCGGCGAGAATCTGGTGTTCGAGTTGCGCGGGCATCCTTCCCTCGAAACGCTGGGGAGTTTTCGCGACGGCTGGTTTTACATCCAGGACCCGAGCACGCTCCTGGCGGTGCAAATGTTAAAGCCCCGGAGAGGCGATTTTATTTTGGATGCCTGCGCGGCCCCTGGCGGGAAGACCACCTTCATCGCCCAATTAATGGACAACCAAGGACAGGTCTTTGCCCAAGACAGCCACTTCGAACGGCTTGCTTTGATCCGGGAGAACTGCACCCGGCTGGGCGTGGAATGCGTCCAGGTTTCCCGCGCCGGAGCGATTGCCGTTCCCGAATTAAACGTCCATTTTGACGGTATTCTCGTGGACGCGCCTTGTTCAAACACCGGGGTGATCCGGCGACGGGTGGATGTCCGCTGGCGAGTGAGGGCGGACGAATTGGCGCGGCTGCGACGATGCCAGATCGAGTTGCTGGGACGGGTGGCCCTGCTATTGAAACCCGGCGGCGCGCTGGTTTACAGCACCTGCAGCCTTGAGCCGGAGGAGAACGGGGAGGTGGTGCGGGAGTTTCTCTCCGGGCAGCCCCGAATGATATTGGAAGCAGAGCGGGAACTGGTTCCGTTCAGGGACGGAGTGGATGGCGCTTATGCCGCAAGGCTCCGGTTTCAGGCATAAAAAAAGGCCCGGACTCTCGTCCGGGCCAACTGCTTGAAGCAGAGTAGATTACGGGGCCGTGATGGAGCTGCCGCTGGCGTAGGTGCCGAGGGTCACACCGATCTTGGCAGAGGCGGAGGTGCCCACCTTGTCCGTGGTGTAGGTCTCGCCCACAACCGGGTTGACCGTGCCGCCCTTGAGGTAAGAGCTAATGGTGGCCAAGTCCGTGGTGTCGCCGGTGCCTTTCTTGTTTTCCAAGGCGTACTGGTCCTTCGCACCCTCGATGATGCGGAGGTTATTGATGATCGAGTTCATCTGGGCTTGCTCGCGAGCGCGAACGAAGTTCGGAATCGCGATGGCGGCCAAAAGACCGATGATGGCCACCACGATCATGATTTCGACGAGGGTGAAGCCCGACTTGCGTGACGTGCGGATTTGCATATTGCTTGCCTTTCTGCGTTGGGTTGTTTTGTTGCTTATTTGTCCGCGGCGTGAACCATGCGTCAGGCGATTAAACATATTCCACGTTTTGTCCACAAATTGCCGGACGCACACCGCGAAAACGCTATCAGCAGGACTGATACCATATCCTTTGATTCGCGCAATTGAATATCGGCGGGGCCGCGCAAAGACTTGAGGGGACATAATCGTATGATTTTCCCGCCAGCGATGCCATTGGAGGTTTTTCTTGGAGGAGCAGCCGCCCAGCCCTCGTCTTCACATTTG
>CAZMLP010000248.1:0-4908 GCA_964566745.1 uncultured Verrucomicrobiota bacterium
TCGTCAAAATCGTCGTTGCATTCCGGGAGGACTCTGGCAACTTCTCCGCCGGTTCGGGGCGTAGCGTAGCCTGGTCGCGCGCTTGTTTCGGGTACAAGAGGTCGTGAGTTCGAATCTCACCGCCCCGACCATCTCCTCTGCGGCGACCACCGCCTTTCACCCATCCACCGGCTGCGTTGGCGTGGATAAAATCTTCTGGTAAAACACCACGTCCAGCCAGCGGCCAAATTTGAAGCCCGCCTGCCGCATGGTCCCGCAATGAACAAATCCCGCCCCCTCGTGGAGGCGAATGCTGACCGCGTTCGCGGCGTCAATCACACCCACCAGCATGTGATAGTCCTGCTGTTGCGCGGCGGCAACGATCTCCTGCAATAACCGCTTGCCGATCCCCCGCCCCCGGAAACGCCCGTCCACATACACCGAGTGCTCCACCGAGTATTTGTACGCCGGCCACGCCCGGAACGTGCCGTAACTGGCGAACCCCATTAATTCGCCCGTGTCGCTCTCGATGCCAATCACCGGAAAGTTTCCTTTGCGCTTGTTTTCGAACCAGGTCGCCATCATTTCCCGAGTGCGCGGCTTGTAATCGTAAAGCGCCGTGGAATTGACAATGGCGTCATTGTAGATTGCCAGAATGGCCTCCGCGTGGCGTTTCTCCTCGCACTGGACAATTGGTAACATGATGAAATGGGATGTCGCCCAACTTGTTGCTTTGTCCCCAACGGGCGTCAACGCGAATCCGAGGAAAAAGAACTCCAACGAGTGAAGCGATCTGGAGACGAACCTATTCTTTTTGCGACGGCATCCATGGAAGGGCAGTCCTGAAAAAATCCGCGTTTAAGGCTTCGGCCCAAAGCATTGCCGCTTTCTTCGCGCCGGATTCGCTGAGATGGATTTTGTCCGTCGTGTCCTCCTTGGCCAACGTGTCGTAATCGGGGCCGGGGTGGCAGTGCGGGAATTCTTTGATCATGCGTTCCTGAACGCGACGGATCAGGCCGGGATTTCCCGGAGGTGATTGACGGTTCACCACCACAGCCAGATTCGTGAAGCCGGTGTCCCGGCGGGCCTGCTCGATCCACGCCTGGTAGTTCGCCATGATTTTGTCCTCGTCCTTCTCGGGCCAGTCGTTCTGGCCGTGGTCGGCGAGAATCGCGCGCAGGCCCGTGAGGGCGCAATATCTCGTCAGCGCGTGCTCCAGCCGAATGTAGGGCATGCGAATCGACGAGATCACAAACGAGTGCTCGAACTGCTCGCCCCGCGCGGATTTCGCCCAATGCTCCAGACTGGTGCCCCCAAAGGCCGCGTTGAGCAGCAGCACCGGCACGTTTTGTGTCCGGGCCACGCGCTCCGCGAAGGCCGCCCAAAAGTAGGTGCCGTTGCCGGCGGGCTCGGGCTGCACGCCGGAATCGAAATGCCTTCCGACCGCTTCCGGCAGAAAGCGAGGGTCGCCAGTGAATTTGTAGCGCCGCTGCGATTCCCGATCGCCCGCTGGCAGCGCGACGGTATTGACCCGGTCGTCCTTCGCTCCAGGGAGGTTGGTTTCCCCGCCGTGCGCGACCGAATGGCCCACCACCACGAAAACTTCGCCCACGCCGACCCGCTCGACCGACGCGGCGGTCGTGTTGCCGCCACCACGAGCACGAACTTCCAGCGAATACCAGCCCGCCGAAGCCTTGATTTTGCCCCGATAGCCGCCGTCACTCCGCACTGTTCCAACAGCAGCCCATTTCCCGCCCTTGCCCGTGGCCACGTCCACCGTTCGCGCCTCAACCAGCGCTCCCGGCCACGCGCAAGTTCCCGCGACAGGGATCATCGCGTCACCGCCTTGACCGCGCTGGAAGACGAGCCGGTTCGGCGGTGAGGTAACGGACAGTGTCGCCTTTGCCGCCGCACCCCCCGTCGGTCGCAAGCGAACCAGCACAACGGACGGAGCCTTCGCTTTAAGCCGGAGTGCAGACACCTCGCCCGCAAGCATTTCGGTTCGCAAGGTCGTAAAATCGTTTGCCGCGTCAATTGTGCGAATCTCCGCCGTGACCCCGCCCGTCCAGGCAAACGCTTTCCAATTCAAATCCACGTCGGAACGGGAATCGGCAAAATTGCTCAAGAGCAAGGCCGCCTCCCGCCCGTCCGCGCTCAGGCCGGCGGCAAAGGCCAGTTTTCCCGGGACGTTGCCGCGAGTCTCCACGCGCCGGGGCATTTCCCGGAGACCTTGGAAAGCGCGCAATGCTTGATAGGCTTTCAATGGCGCCCCTTGTTCGGTGAAAATGCCGAAGGCGCCCAGTTCGCCATGATAGAAATTGCACATGTCAACGGGCGCGTCCTGCAGTTCCAGCAGCGAGGCCGCGACGAACGCGGCCCCCGGCGCGCCCGCCATTTCCCGGTAATATTGCTCGCGGCCAGCGGCGGTTCCTGACTTGCTGATCGGATTCCAAGTGTTGCCGGGAAGATAATTCCATTCGTTCAGATGGTTTTCGGTTTCTGTGAACCCGCGCGAATCCAGGAGACGCCGGATGGCCCTTGAGCGGGCGGAAAGCTCGGCGGGGTCCGACGTGTAGCAATGCCACGAGAAGAAGTTTAGCGGGACATTGTCTTTCCGGCACATGTCCAGAAAACTGGTGGCGAAAATCGTGGGCACGAACTCGCCTTTGCCAAATTGTCCGCTGGCTCCGAGCGCCGGCCCGCCGACCTTCACCTCCGGAAACTGCTTCTTGATCGCTCTCGCGGCGGTGCGATACAGCCGCAGATAGTCGTCGTCCGTCCCCGTCCACATGACCGGACGGTTCTCAGGCTCGTTCCAAATCTCCCAATGGCGTATGTTGTAATGGAAGCCATTCGCCCAGCCTTCGTTGTAGTGCCGGATGATGCCGAGGCAAACCGCCGCCCATTTTTCCATGTCACGAGGCGGATGCACATACCGCTTCACGCTGGTGTGCTCGATGCTCTCGCCGAGGCGATAAACCGGTTCCGCGCCGGTTTTACGGACGGCTTGAATGTACTCGTCCGTCAGCCGGAAATCGTAGCTCTCCGGCAAGGCGGGGTCCGCCTCCGGGTTCGGGAACACCGCGTGATGATCCACGACATAAGGATTTGGCCAGCCGCAGTCGTGCAGGCGCGTGAAGGGAATCCCCAGCGCCTTTTGCTCCGCGATTACTTCAAAGATGCCTCCCGGCGCCAACGGCCCCTTGTTAATGCCATGCAGCGGGCGGATAGTGCCAATAGGAACCGAGAAATCCGCTTTCAAAATGACTTCCTCCGCCAGGAGGGAAAAGGAGGCAAGCAAAACGCCGAGCAGCCAGAGCGGGCGATGGAAAGAAAAAGGACGAAAAGCACTCATCAATGAAAACATGCGATGATTTATTTGGCATCCTTTTCGGTGGGGCTTGGCGCCACGGCCTTTTGCATGGTTTGGTTGGCGCTTCGGTAAAGCCGCCCCTCCCACCAGGCATCGCCGGCTTTCCATCCGCGTTGCGTGATCCAGACCACTTGCGTGGATTTCGCTCGATTGGCCAGCGCGTAGAAGGGAACCGCGACGAATTTTGTGCCGTCGGCGTTGTCACCGGTGATGACCCGCACGCCACCCAGCAAATCGGGGCGGGCCTCGACCCGGAACTCCGGGTGCGCCGCCAGTTCCACAGTTGCCTTTCCGCCATTGTCCAGGCCCTCGAATCCGTAAACCAGCGGACCGCGCTGAAGGGCCACTTTGCCGGCGCAATCCTTGACCATCGGGTGGGCCTCGACGAGTTGCACCGGCATATCCATGGCGAATTCGACGACATCATTTTCGCGCCAATCACGCTCCAGACGGAGATACCCGCGATCCGTCTTGGGAAGGGGATCCACGGGCGCCCCGTTGATCGAAAGCGTCCCGGTCTCGCACCAGCCCGGCCAGCGCAGATGGAGGGCGAAGCGGGACACTTGGCCCGGCTTCACGGTGATGCTCACCTTCCCCTCCCACGGATACTCCGTCTTGACGTCCAATCCCACGGAGCCGCCGGTCATTGGCAGTTGGGCGGACCCGGCCACAA
Organism: uncultured Verrucomicrobiota bacterium; assembly: GCA_964566745.1. Classification (GTDB taxonomy): domain Bacteria; phylum Verrucomicrobiota; class Verrucomicrobiia; order Limisphaerales; family CAZMLP01; genus CAZMLP01. Next base: position 4,026 of record CAZMLP010000248.1, read on the forward strand.
ACAAATTCACGAACGCGTCACCGCTTCCGGAGGCGTAGGCCTGGCGCCCGACCTGAAAAAGCGTGCGGGACAGATTTGGCGGGCAACAAACCCAGGAATTGTACCGGTTGCGATTCGTGTCGCTAAGGGGATTTTGGTAATAGGAATTGGTTCCATCCAGGGAGATGCCGTGCAAGACCGCGTTGTAGAGAACCCGCTCCAGCACATCGCCGGAATCCGACCCGCCTTCCAGGAGAAACATCCGTTGCGCGAAATCCGTCAACCCGCACGCCGCGCACGATTCGTAGTACCCGTTGTTGGGCAGGTCGTAATCCTCGCCGAACGCCTCATGCTCCTGGCGGGGTCCGGTGCTGCCCGTGATGGCCATACGCCGCATCGTGACACTGTCCCAGAACCGGTTCGCCGCGAGACGATAATCCGTGTCGCCAGTCGCCAGGGCCAGGTCCGCCACTCCCGTGGCGAAGAATGTGGACCGGACCGCGTGCCCGTCCAGATTCCGCTGCTGGCGGAGCGGAACCGCGTCTTGAAAATAGGAGCGCGGCGTTGCGCCGAAGGGCTTCACCAATCCACGCCCGCGCCACTCGACGAAAGCCCGGGCCAGTTCGACATACCGCCCGCGACCAGTCACACGCGCGAGTTCCACCAACGCCATTTCCAGCTCGGCATGCCCGCAAAAACCGGGAACGCCCTTGGGTCCCAGGAAATGTTCATAGGCCTCGTCCGCCGCCTTGCAAGCAATGTCGAGAAAGGCGCGCTTGCCCGTGTTTGCCTGGTACTCAATCGCCGCCTCGATCATGTGCCCGAGCACATAACCGTCGTGGGATCCGTCGAGAAAGGCGGGATCCCATTCCGGTTTCCCCTCATTGATGATGAAAACGTGGGC
>CAZMLP010000249.1:0-4000 GCA_964566745.1 uncultured Verrucomicrobiota bacterium
GCCGCGATCCGCCAGACTGTGACTTTCGCGTATGAAAAGGGCGGCGCCTCGCTGCTCGACCTGCTTTCCGCGCAACGCAATGACAATGATGTGCGCCTCGCGCACGCGCAAGCCACAGCCGAGGCCGCCAACGCCCGGGCCGCCCTCGACGCCGCGACGACACAAACCACTGAAATTTCCAAATAAATTTATGAAACTGTCTCCTTTGATATCCTCCCCGGAAGCACGCCTCGCGCTGCTGGCCGCCGCGGCCCTCGGCGCGATTGGCTGTCACAAGGTCGAAAAGGCCGAGGCGCCCGGCGGCGATCCAAAGGTCGCCGGCGAGAAGATCACCTTTCCCAACGATTCCTCCCAACTCGCCACGTTGACGGTCGAGCCGGCGAAAAAATGCGCCGACAGCAAGATTCGCCTGAACGGCCGACTGGTGTGGAATGACAACGTGACAGTGCGCGTCTTCTCGCCTTTCGCGGGGCGGGTTACCGGTATTGATGCCGAGGTCGGCGCGACGGTGCGGCGCGACACAGTTCTCGCGCGAATCATCTCGCCCGACTTCGGCCAGGCGCAAGCCGACGCGCGCAAGGCGTTGACCGATTTGAAGCTCGCGGAGCGCAACGCCGCCCGCTTGCAGGAGCTGGCGCAGCATGGCGCCGCCGCCACGAAGGATGTCGCCGCCGCCGAGGCTGATCTGGCGCGCGCGCAGGCGGAGTCGCAACGCGCCCGAACCCGCCTCGCCATTTACGGCGGCAACATGGATGCCATCGACAATGGCTATCTGCTGAAGACGCCCATTGACGGCGTGGTGGTGGAGAGAAACCTGAATCCCGGCCAAGAGGTCCGCCCGGACCAAATGCTGGCCAGTGCGGACCGCCTGGCGGCCCCGCTCTTTGTCGTCACCGATCCGCGCAAACTTTGGGTCCAGCTGGATGTGAGCGAGACCGACCTGCCGCGATTGCGCGCCGGCCAGGGCCTGACCGTGCGCGTCCCCTCGGTGGACCGCGCGTTCCCGGCCATCGTCGAGATCATCAGCGACTCGCTCGATCCGGTCACGCGCACCGTGAAGGTCCGCGCCGCGATTGACAACGCGGAGAAGCTGCTCAAGGCGGAAATGCTGGTGACGGTGGAAGTGCCGGCGACCGGCGACCAGGCGATGGATGTGCCGGCTAAAAGCGTCTTCTTCAAAGCCGAGCATCACTACGTGTATTGCGAGGAGAATCGCGGCACATTTAGTCGTCGCGAGGTGAGCATTGGCCTTTCGCACGACGGCAAAATCCAAGTGGTGGCCGGCCTGGCCGAGAGTGACAAGGTGGTGGCCGACGGCGCCATCCTGCTCGAGCAGATTCGCGAGGGGGGCGAGGGCGGCTGACCATCCTCGAAGCCCGACTTTCCATCCAGATTTCGCCGCACCCGATTCCTTTGTGATTCGCCGTCTCGTCCACTTTGCCCTGCACCAGCCGCTGTTCCTGGTGTTGATCCTCGTCACCTTCATTGGTGCGGGGGTCATGGCCTTCAAGCAACTGCCCATCGAGGCATTTCCCGATGTCAGCGACATTCAGGTGCAGGTCATCACGCTCTTTCCAGGCCATGCGGCCGAGGAGGTCGAGAAGCAGGTCACGATTCCCATCGAGGTCGCGCTCTCCGGAGTGCCGCACAACGTCCGGCTCTTCTCGCACACCCAGTTCGGCTTGTCGTTCGTGGTGCTGACGTTCGACGAGAAAGTGAACGATTATTTCGCGCGACAGCAAGTGATGGAACGCCTCACGGGCGCCGATTTGCCCGCCGGGGTTCAACCTGACCTCGCGCCGCTCTCCACGCCGATTGGCGAATTGTACCGTTACCGCCTCAAGGGCGGGGGCAGGGACTCGCGCGAGCTGCGCACGCTTGAGGATTGGGTGGTGGAGCGCCAAATCAAGACCGTGCCGGGCGTCGCGGACGTGGTGAGCATCGGCGGCCTCGTGAAACAATACGAGGTGCAGCCGGACATGGGCCGCCTTAAGGGTTACAACCTCACCCTGCAACAATTGTTCACGGCACTCGGCCGGGGCAACGCCAACGCGGGCGGCAGCTACACCGAGCGCGGTTCGCAACAATTTTTGATTCGCGGCATCGGCTTGTTGAAATCCGCCGACGACATCGGGGACATCGTCATCGCGGCGCGAAGCGGCACGCCCGTGCTCGTGAAGGACGTGGCCAAAGTGGTGACCAGCGCGATTCCCCGCCAGGGCCTGGTGGGGCAGGACAATGATGACGACATCGTCTCCGGCATTGTCTTGATGCGCAAGGGGGAGAACCCGAGCGATGTGCTCGAGCGTTTGAAAGAGCGCGTGAGCGTCATCAACGAGCGGTTCCTGCCCAAGGGGGTGAAGATCACGCCATACTACGACCGCTCGTGGCTGATTGAAACCACCCTCCACACGGTTTTCCACAACCTCACCGAGGGCGCGTTGCTCGTTACCGCCGTGCTGCTGCTGTTCCTCGGCAACTTGCGCGCGGCGCTGATTGTGGCCGTCATGATTCCGCTCTCATTGCTGGCCACGTTCCTGGGCCTGACTTGGCGCGGCATCCCGGCCAACCTCCTCTCATTGGGTGCGATAGATTTCGGCATCATTGTCGATGGCGCGGTCATCGTGGTGGAGAATGTGTTCAGGCACCTGAGCGAGGGTCATATCGATTATAAAAAGGAACCGGAGAAATTCCGCGAGGCGATCATGCGCGCCGCCAGCGAGGTGGGCCGGCCGACGTTCTTCTCGATGCTAATTATCATCGCGGCACATTTGCCCATCTTCACGCTGCAACGCCATGAGGGACGCATTTTCGCCCCGATGGCATGGACCGTCACCAGCGCGTTGGTGGGATCGTTGCTCTTCTCGCTGACGCTTGTCCCGTTGCTCTGTTATTTCCTGCTCCGAAAAAAGCTGCCGCATGAGGACAACTGGATCGTCCGGGTTTGCAAACGCGGGTATGAGCCGGTGCTGGCGCTTGCGCTGGCGCGCTGGAAATTGGTGCTGGCGGTGGCGGTTTCCTGCCTGGCGGGGAGTCTGGTCATTTTTTCCCGTTTGGGGACGGAGTTTCTGCCCGAGCTGAACGAGGGGACGATTTGGGTGAACACCACCCTGCCCGCTGGCGTGTCCGTGGAGGAGGCGCGGCTGCGTTGCGCCGAGATGCGGAAACTGATCCGCACCGTGCCCGAGGTGAACACCATCATCTCCAAGGCGGGCCGGCCCGAGGATGGCACCGATCCCAAGCCGCTGAACATGCTCGAGTGTTTCGTCGATCTCAAACCCGCGAGCCAGTGGCGCAAGGGCATCACCAAAGAGGAGATTCTCGACGAGATGGACCGTGCGCTGGACGCGCTGCCTGGTTTGGAGACGAGCTTCTCCCAGCCGATTCGCGACAACGTGCTGGAGAGCATCAGCCAGATCGACGGGCAGGTGGTGATCAAGGTGTTTGGCGAGGACGCGGCGGTGTTGCAAAAGCAAGTGGACTTGATTTTGAAGAAGGTCCGGGGCGTGACCGGCGTGGCGCGGGCGTTTGTCGATCGCGCGGGCGAGGTGCCGCAATCGATTATCGAGGTGGATCGCGCGCGCGCCAGCCGCTACGGACTGAGCGTGCAGGACATCCAGGACGTGATCGAGACCGCGGTGGGCGGCAAGGCGGCGACGGAGATTTGGGAGGGTGAGAAGCATTTCGCCGTGGTGGTGCGATTGCCGGAGCAGGCACGCGGCCTCGACGAGTTGAAAAGTGTTTATGTGGACACGCAAGACGGCGCCCACATTCCCCTTTCGCAGGTGGCCAATTTCCGTGTGACTGGCGGGGCGATGAACATCAGCCGCGAAAGTGGCACGCGCGTCAAGGCCATCGGCGTGTTCATCAAAGGGCGCGACATGGGCAGTGTGGTAAAGGACATGCAAGCACGCGTGAAGGAATTTACCTTGCCCGACGGCTACTTGGTCACATGGAGCGGCGAGTTCGAGAATCAGCAGCGCGCCATGAAACGCCTCGC
>CAZMLP010000250.1:0-4424 GCA_964566745.1 uncultured Verrucomicrobiota bacterium
CACATGGTCCCGTCCGGATTCGATTGCCCCGCATTCAAGTCCGCCGGCCGCCCCCAGGAATTAATCATCGGAGTTTACGGTTACAACATCTCCGGGTTGGAGCCCGGGCCGCCGGAGGGAAACCTGGGACTCGGTTATTCCGCTACCTTCGTGCCCGCAACCTCCGGTTATACTTACTCCCCAAGCCTGGAGTCTACCGTGGCCGCGTCCGGCGGCACATGGGGATGTTCAACCTCGTTTTCGGTGACGCCCATGTCGAAGCCCGAAGGCCGGAGCAATTGTTCGGGACACGCGACGAGTCGTTGCGCCGGTGGAACTACGACCATCAACCCCACGGGGAAGAGGCGAATTTTTAGCGCGCCAGCTGTCGGCAGACGGACCAGCCGTTTTCGGCCTTTTCCGACACCTTCCGTCAGAACTTCGTCAATTGGAAAAATGAACCGGGACGGAAGACTACTCCTTTTCCCCTTTTGAAACCGGGGCACTGCGCCGCCTGGCGGCTTCCGTCTTTCGCATGGCCTTTTCGCGCCGCCCAACCTCGGCTCGAAGCAGTTCTTCCGCTGACCAACCGTTCGCCTGGGCCGCGGCCGCCAAATCGAACAACTCCCGCGCCAGCGCGGCTTTGCCGCCCTTCCGTGCCCGGTTGGTGTCCGTTGCCAGCAGCCCGGCCTTGCGCCCTTTCTTGACCAGCTTTTCCGCGCGCAGTAGTGACGGCAGATGACGCGGGATACCGTCCAGGGCGGAGTTTCGCTCGCCCTTGGTCCCCTGCTTTTCCGCCTTCTTGATCTGCTCCCATTGCGCCCAGACGGCATCGACCGTTTTGGCGTTCGCATCGCCAAACACATGCGGATGCCGCCGGATCAATTTCTCGACGATGTTGCGCGCCACGTTCTCGAAATCGAACGCGCCGCGCTCTTGCGCCAGTTGGCAATGGAACACCACCTGCAAAAGCAAATCGCCCAACTCCTCCACCATCTCATGATCGTCCCCTGCCTCGATGGCGTCCATCAACTCGTACACTTCCTCCACGGCATGGAAGCGAAGCGTGAGGTGATCCTGCTCGCGATCCCACGGGCAACCTTCCGGCGAGCGGAGTTTGGCCATCACGGCCAGCAAATCATTAATGGCAGGTTGCTTCTTTTTCATGAACGCCGGGTTTATAAAATCACCAAGTCGTCGCGGTGAACCACCTCCACGCCCCGCAATTGCCGCGCGCGCACCTCGCCCGCATTGAACCGCGCAATTCCGCGCGCGAACTCCGTGCCATCGAGGTCGCAAATCCGGACCACATCCCCGGCGGCAAATTCCCCCTCGCTCCGCGCGATGCCTGGCGGCAGCAGGCTTTTGCCCTTCTCGCGGAGCGCCTCCTTCGCCCCGTTGTCCACCACCAGCGCGCCCTTGGGTTGATGAAAGAAGGCGATCCAGCGCTTGCGGCCCTGCAACCTCGTCGCCTGCGGCACAAAGAGCGTCCCCTCCTCCTCGCCCGCCACCACGCGCGCCAGCCCGTCCCGCTTTTTTCCCGACGCGATCACCAGGGGGATGCCGCTGCGCGCCACCATTTTCGCCGCCTGCACCTTGGTGCTCATGCCGCCCACGGCCGTCGCGCTCGTGGTGCCGCCCGCCATGCCCTCGACGGTCTCGTCGATCCGCTCAATCACTGGAATGGTGCGGGGATTGGCTTTGCCGAAATTCTCAATCACGCCGTCCACAGTGGTCAAAATCACCAGCAGATCGGCGGGCATCAAACAAGCGACCAAAGCGGAAAGCTTGTCGTTGTCGCCGAACTTCAGTTCCGTGAACGACACGGCGTCGTTTTCGTTGATGATTGGCACCACGCCGTGGCGAAGGAGGGTCACCAGCGTGTTGCGCGCGTTGAGGTGGCGCTCGTGATGCTCCAAGTCGTCGTGGGTCAGAAGCACTTGCGCCACGCGGATGTTGAACTTCGCGAACAACCCCTCGTAAACCGACATGAGCCGGGATTGCCCCACCGCCGCGCACGCCTGCAACTCGGCCAGTTCGGCGGGGCGCTTCTCGTACCCGAGCGCGCCCATGCCGGCTCCCACCGCGCCCGAGGTGACGACCACCACCTCGCGGCCCGCCTGCCGCTGCGCCGCGATTTGCCCCACCAATTGCTCCATCTGCGCCGGATCCGGCTGTTTGCGGCTGTCCGTCAGGACACCCGTGCCCAGCTTCACGACTATCCGGCCAATTTCTTTCAAATGCTCCGCGCGCACGGGCCGTGACTAACAAACCGCCTCGTGACCGTCGAGTGTGAAGAATTTGCCTGCCATTGGGCGGCCCGCCTGCTAATCGAAATCCGTGAGATTCAAGGCACTGCCACTAATGGTCTCCATGATTCCTGCCGCGTTGCGCGGGCCGGGCATGAAGGATCTCGAGAAAATCCGTGCCATCATCCGGGCCAAGTTCCCTGGTGTTGTCCAAGTCTCCACCCAGGAACTCGCGTCGTGGATTCAATCCCGCGAAACACCATTATTGATCGATACCCGAAAACCGGAGGAGTTCGCCGTGAGCCACTTACGCGGCGCGGTGAACCTCGAATCCCCCGGGGCCATTGCCAAATATCTCGCCGAGCGGAAACCGGGCCGCGCCATTCTTTACTGCTCCGTCGGCTATCGTTCCTCGCGGTTGGCAGACCAGCTTCAACGCCGGGGAATTCAGGACATTGCCAACCTGGAAGGCTCGATTTTTGCGTGGGCCAACGAGGGGCGGCCTGTTTTCCAAGGGGAACGCGAGGTTCGGCAGGTTCATCCCTACAATGCGAGATGGGCGGGATTGCTGCGACCGGAATTGGTCCCGGGAACTTCCAGCCCGGCAGCCGGTTAGAGCGCCGCGCTTGCCAAGCCCTCGCGCGACTGGTTTTAATGCGCTGGTGCTGCAACAACACACTTTGCGCGAGCCGGCTAGCTTCACCGGCACCGGCCTGCACAGCGGGAACCGGGTCAGTATGACGTTTCTGCCCGCCCCGGGAGGCAGCGGCATCCGCTTTCGGCGGGTGGACCTGGACGGCAAGCCGGAGATTGAAGCCGTGGTGGACAACGCGGGCGAGACCAACCGCTCCACCTCGCTCGTGAAGGGGAATACCAAGGTCCAGACCGTCGAGCATGTGCTGGCCGCGTTCGCGGGCGCGGGAATTGACAACGCCATCGTCGAGCTGGACGCGAACGAGCCACCCATTGCCGATGGCAGCGCGCGGGAGTATGCCCGGATGATCGAAAAGGCCGGGCGCGTGGCCCAGACGGAAAAACGCGAGCCGTTTACCCTCACGGCCCCGCTTGAATTTCAAATTGGCGAGTCGCAATTCACCGCGTTTCCGAGCGACAAACTAAAGATCACCTGCACCAGCGCCGACAAGAACGGCCGCTTTACCCAATTTCAAAGTTTCGAGATCTCACCGGAGGTCTGGCATCGGGATCTGGCCCCGGCCCGCACGTTTTGTTTTTTCGAGGAGATTGAGTTCCTGATCAAGAACGGCCTGATCAAGGGCGGGAGCCTGGAGAATGCCGTGGTGATTCGCGACGACGCGGTGCTCACCACCGAGCCGCTCCGTTTCCCGGATGAGTTTGTGCGCCACAAGATTTTGGACATCATCGGCGATCTGAGCCTGGTGGGCCGGCCGGTGAACGCGCACATCATTGCGGTCAAGCCGGGCCACGCGGCGAATTGCGAGCTGGCCCGCCGCGTCCTCGCGCAAATTCGCAAGCCACTGGTCAGCGCGCAAACTTTCGCCCCGCCCTCGCCTGGCAAGCCCGCCGCTTCGACCGCGACCTCGGAAGCGGCCCAGAATGTCACGCTCGACGTGAAGGAGATCATGCGTTTGCTGCCGCATCGCTACCCGTTCCTCATGGTGGATCGAATCACCAAAATCGAGGGCAACCGGGTGGTGGGCATCAAGAATGTCACGATCAACGAGTCATTCTTCCAGGGGCATTTCCCCACACACCCCATCATGCCCGGGGTGTTGCAATTGGAGGCCATGGCGCAGGTCGCGGGCCTGATCATGTTGCGCCAGTTGGAGAACGCCGGAAAGCTCGCCTTCTTCATGTCCGCCGAAAGCGTCAAATGGCGCAAACCGGTGGTGCCCGGGGACACGCTGGAGATTGACGTCGAGATGACCAAACTGCGCGGCAAGATCGGCCGGGCCAAGGGCGTCTGCCGGGTGGCGGGCGAGGTGGTGAGCGAGGCGGAGGTCACCTTCATGCTGGCGGACGCCTCGTAACTTTTGCCGCTGATTTCATGATTCACCCCACAGCGGTCATAGACCCCCAGGCCAAAATCGGCGACGGTTGCGCGATCGGGCCATTTTGCGTAATCGGGCCGAGCGTCACGCTGGGAAATGGTTGCAAGCTCCATTCTCACGTGGTGATTGACGGGCACACCACGCTGGGCGTGGAGAACGAGATATT
>CAZMLP010000251.1:0-3000 GCA_964566745.1 uncultured Verrucomicrobiota bacterium
CGTGCTCGCCACACACCAGCGATCCGGGCTTTCACGCTGGTTGCACGAGGCGGTGGCGGAGCCGGTCGCCCGCCAGGCCCGGTTGCAAACCTTGTTTGTGCCACGCCGGGTCACGGGATTCGTGGACCCGGCCACCGGCGAGCCCCGGCTCCGCAACATTCTCATTCCGGTGGACCGGGACCCCGATCCATCGGCCGCCGTGGAGGCGGCGGTGAACCTGGCGTCCACCCTTGGATGTCGGGACACTCACTTTTCCATTTTGCACGTTGGACCGGAACAGAATCTGCCCCCGGTGGGGGTGCCGTTGGAAAATGGATGGACGGCTGAGAAAGGAGCGTGGACGGGCGACGTGGTGGAACGGGTGCTTGAAGTGGCCGAGGCGCGGGACGCGGACCTGATCGTCATGGCCACGCGGGGACACCACGGCTTTCTGGACGCTTTGCGCGGCAGCACCACCGAGCGGGTGTTGCGGGGCGCCAAATGCCCCGTATTGGCCGTCCCGGCGGGATAAAGCGCGTTTCCCCTCTACTTCCTCAACCGGTAGTACCTCGCCGTTTCAGTCGCGGGAGTTTGGTAAGGACTCGTCGTCACGGCCCCGGGGATGTCCGCCCACGGTCCGCTCACCGCACTCGCCTGCTGCAAAGTAAGGCCCGTGCCGGTCCATGAAATCGCGACGCCATTACCGCTCTGAGTGATGGCTAGCGGAACGGGATTATTATCCGGTTTCGCGGGCAACGCCACCGTCACCGCCGTCCCAAAGGTGATGTCCGGGCTTTGGGCGTTATAGTTGTGCACTTCCACGGCGAGCACATTATCGCCCGTCACCAGATTTGCCGCCGCATCCCCCTTGACCTCGAACTCGTCCGGGCAATCCGCGTTCCCTCCGCAGGGAAAGCTGATGGCCAGCGAGCCGTTGCCAATCGCCGCCTCCGGGTCCATCCGCAAACGATAGATCTCCGCGCCGTTCAGATAGAACACCGCGCCGTCATCGACGTACGCATCGAAGATTAACGTCCCGCCCGCTGTGGAACCGGCCACATTGAAGTGCGAGCGGAAGTAGTAGGTGACGTAGGGAAAAAACGTGGCTTGATTGAACGCCATTTGCGTGGCCGGCTGTGGAATCCCCGCGCTCGCCCCCCCGCCTCGCGAGTCCACCCACAAGACCGCCGGCCCGGAGCCGGTCCAGCCGGAGTCGTCGTAATTTTTCGCGGTCCAATTGACACCGTCCAGGTTGGCCGTGCTGTATTTCCAAGCGGCTCCGAGATCCACCACCACGTTGGTCGTGACATAGTTGGTGGTGGTGAACGTGAACGTCGGCGAGGTAAACTCGCTGGTCCCGGTGCTGGAAATTGCCGCGTAGTAATAGGTCGTGGCCGGCTCCAACCCCGTGAGTTGAACCGTGTGGTTTGTAACTTGATCGCTCTGCTGCGCGGTGACGTCCGTGAAGTTTGTGGAAATGCCGTATTGCACTTGCGAGGTGCCCGGTCCCGTCGTGGTCCAAGTAATGATGGCGGTCGTGTCGTCCGCCACGGCCTTCACATCGTTGATGAATCCGGGAACCGGCTTTGCGAAAATTCCAAAATGGCTGCCCACCGTCCGTTCCCGCCCGGAATCCGCCACGGTGCTCGGCTTGTTCAGGCGGTTGGGTTTCCCGGTGGAGCCCTCGACCACCAAAGTTGTCGAGCCGCCGCCGTCCATATTCACCGCGTCATAAGCGCCCAGCAGCAGCATCCATTGGGCGCTTTCATAATCCAGCGCGCCATCGCTGTAACCGGGCTGACGACCGTCTATGGTGACCAGATAGAGATAGCGCTTGTCCTCGGACACCCCGTAAACCGTGCGCGGTTGCACGAGGTGAATTCCACTGTGACTGCGATCGTTTTGATACTGGAATCCCACATTTACTCCATGCACCAGCACGGAATACTCGCCGGTAACCGCGGTGTAAATGCCCGCCACGCTCGCCGGCGGCAGGTTCGTCGGAATCACCGTGACCTCGTTGTTTGTCGTGAACATGATCACCGAGGTGTAATCCGGGCTGCTGGTATAATTCTGCGAAACCTGCACGCCTTGGCTGATCGCCAAACCGGAAAGATATTTGGCCGAGCCAGGGGTCGCGTAATTGTCGGCCGGATCGAAGAAGTTGGCGTTGATGGCGGCCTGCAATTTGTTGCGGCTCAAAAAATCGCTGACGGTGTAGGCAGCAGTCTCCTGAAGGCGCGGGATGTAATTCGTGAAGCGCGGGGTGGCGAAAAACACGATGTCCGGGTCGGTCAAATCCACTCGCAAGGCGTGCATGACCTGCAAGTGGGGAGAAGTGGCGGAGGGGGTGTTCGTCCCGACCCGGTGCTCGATGCCTTTGAAGATCGGAACCCAATCCGTGAGAGTGGTCTCAGCCCTCGACACGACCTGCGCGACGAGACCCGCGGCCAGCCAAATAAGGCGGGCCGCTCGCGACGACCCAGCCCAAAAGTGCGCTGCTTTACTCATTTTCAATAACCTCAGAAGCTAGTTCCCGCTGTATTGGTATTCATAACCGTCAATCGGGTCGCGGGTATAAGCGGCATTGAAGCCGTCATAGTAGATTTTGGTAAAACTGACATGGCCGTCCACAAACGCCGAGACGCTCCGGGCGTCACAATAAAAGGGCGCGTTCGCCCGTCCGGTGCGGCTTTCGTGCCAGGAAAGCGGCGCATGGGCAGTCCATTCCATCACCAGCAGGGATCGGGCCGGGTGTTTTACCGCGTCCACCCGCCAACCGGCGAGGTTCGGGCAGCCTGGCAGTGTGATGCCGTTGAACACGTAACTGCCGTAGTCAAAACGGGCCGTGCGCCGAAACGGCTTGGGGTCCGTGTAACCGCGATCCTCCGGGCAGCCAAAGACCGTGTCGTTGGTCGAGGAAAGACCGGTCAACCCGGCATATCCTTTGACCAATTCTTTGTACCACCACCACAATTCGCCCCCCATGTTGGGAGTTCGGTCCGGGAGGGTCTTGCGGCT
>CAZMLP010000252.1:0-5763 GCA_964566745.1 uncultured Verrucomicrobiota bacterium
CGCGGTGTTCGCCGAGCTGCCGCCGTATCTGATCCACGCGTTGCGCGAGGCGGGCTGGAAGTTCTACACGTTCATCGGCCAAGGCGGCTGCCGGCTAATGTGCGCGTGGGACACACAACCGGAGGACATCGAGGCTTTCGCGACGGACGCGAAGCGGTTACTGGTGGAGGCGCCGAAAGAAATTCCGGTCGCAAGCACCAATCACCGGAAATTGTGAGCGACCATCGCTAATTTTTGCCGCGAAGACGCTGAGGTCAGAGAAGCAACGCCTCGATCTCGGCGTAGGTGGAAACGACGTGGTTCGCGTGCGCAAGCTTCTCGCGCGGGAACGTGTTGGTGATCGCGATAACGGTCATGCCGGCCGAGCGGCCGGCCTCGACGCCGGCGGCGGAATCCTCCAGCACACAGCAAGCCTCCGGCTTCACGCCGAGCAAGTCCGCCGCGCGCAGGAAAACATCCGGCGCGGGCTTGCCGCGCGGAACATCCTGCACGCTCACCACTGTGGGGAAGAACCGCCGGAGGTTCTGCATCGCGAGCACCTCGTCTATCACCGCGTGCCACGAGCCGGAGGCGACGGCCAGCTTGTAGCGCGCGGCGGTCTTCTCCACGAGCGCGGGCAGCGCCGGAAAAATTGGCTGCTTGGCGCGAAGAATTTCGAGGAAATGCCGCTGCTTCCAGTCGGTCAGAAACTCAAGCGACTGGGGCGGTTTGTGCGTCGCCACGAAATCGATCCACAGGGCGCGATCCGAGCGGCCATAATATTGGGTGAAGTCAATGCCATGGGTCTGGCCGTAGCCCATCTGCTCAAAGATCTCGAGGAATGCCTGCTCGTGGAACGGCTCGCTATCGACGATAACACCATCCATGTCATAGATGACGGCTTGAAATTTTTTCATGCTGGGAAGCTGGAAAACACGCGTCCGCATTACCGGTAGTTCACACCCGCCGGGCGCTCGACCAAATGCAGCAGATTGCCCTCTCCGTCTGGAAAGAAAAGAACGCGCCCACCGCCTCCGGCGGGCTTGATCTGCTCGGTGAACACGACTCCGCGCGCAATGAGGACATCACGCGCGGCTTCCAAGGACAGAACCTGAAGTGCGACGTGCCGCCAGCCAGCGAGGCGGTTGTTGGCGGTGTCCGGCAGTGAGGTGTGGGCCGGGTAAATCTCCAGCAACGGGCCGCCGGGCATGCGCAGGAGAAACGCGGGCGGTTGCTCGCGGTTGTCGAAGACCAGTTCCGCGCCAACCACGCGGATGTACCAGTCACGCAAGGCAACAGCGTCGCGCGCGGCGAGGCCAAGATGCTCGACGGTAAATCGCAGGCCGGAATCGGCGTTCATCGGGGCAGATTGGAAAGCGACCGGCTCGGGAAATGCAATGGGAAATACCGGCGCGCGGAAATGTCACAAAGGACCGGACCGGGAACGGCCCTATTGCAAGTACACAAACTCGTTCGAGTTCAGTAGGGCGTGACAGAAATCGACCAGCGCGGCGCCGTGATAGGGCGAGACCCCGGCTGGCAAAGATTCGGGTTGGACTATTTTCTCCCCCGCCTCGCTACGCTGGATGATGATCCGCTCCTGCGCGGCAAAGAACTCGCGCGCCATGGCCCGCTCGGTGGTGTCCGGCAGGCGCGCGTAGGCGAGCCGCCACGCGGCGTCAATCTGGTCACGCTCGCGCCCCCCGGCGGAGGCGAGCACCCGGGTGGCCATGCTCCGCGCCCAATCGAGCGTTAGCTGGTTGTTCAGCAGCGTCAGCGCCTGCACCGGGCCGGTGGTGACGTTTCGTCGCGAGCACGACTCGTGGGTATCCGGCATGTCAAAGCTTTCGAACATCGGGTAGCGCGTGTTCCGCCGCACGAATACATAAACGCTGCGGCGGTCACGCTCTACTTGATCCTCGTTCACCCTCCAGCCACCCCGGCTCTCCATGCCCGGCGGCAATTCCGGAAAGACGCTTGGCCCGCCCGCCTTCATATTCAGACGACCCGAGACAAACAGCGCCGCGTCGCGAATCGTTTCGCCTTCCAGACGGGTGCGCGGGAAATGCCAGAGCAATCTGTCGTCCGGATCAGCCTTCGCGGCCGCCAGAGTCGCGCGCGAGTCCGCGCGCGAGGATTGCTGGTAAACCGCCGAGGTCATGATCAGCCGGTGGAGTTTTTTCACACTCCAGCCGCTCCGCATGAACTCCGTTGCCAGCCAGTCCAGCAGCTCCGGGTTCGACGGCCTGTCGCCCTTCAAGCCGAAGTCGCTTGGTGAATCCACCAGCCCGCGACCAAAATGGTGCTGCCAGACGCGATTGACCATCACACGCGCCGTGAGCGGGTTTTGCGGATCGGCCAGCAAGTTCGCAAGCGCCGTGCGACGCCCGCTGGACTTCACTCCGGTCGGCCGAACTATCTTGGTCACGCCTGGCTGTAATAATGTCAAAAAACCCGGTCCCACTTCATCGCGAGGGGCGTCATAGACACCACGCCGCAGGACGTGCGTCGAAGGTGACTCGTCCGCGACATCCGCGATGCCGGCGCCGGTTGGCAGCGGAGCGGGCCGCAACGAGGCAAACTTTTCCAATTCCGCTTTCAACTCCTGCCAGCGCTTTTTCTCTTCCGCTTTCAGTTGCCCGGCCACCGTGGCGGAGGAAGCGATGTATTGGTGCGAGGCCGGGTCGAGATAAAGCTTCGCTTTCGCAACCATCTGGCACTCGAAAGGCGTGCGTTCTTTTGTGTCTTTCTTCAGCGCCGCTTGAATTTCATCCGGATACTTGTCCACGTAATCCTTGATGATCGCCGCGCGATGTGGTGCCTCGATCTTTTCCATCTCGTCGCGAATGTCCCGCGTCTTTTCTTCCCATACGGCCAACTTTTCGGCGTGCTGCTTCACGGCATCGGCGGAGGCGAGCACTATCTCGTCGCTCGCGGCTGAGTTCGCGAAGAAGGCCTGCAGCCGGTAATAGTCCGCTTGCAAAATCGGGTCCCACTTGTGGTTGTGGCAACGGGCGCAGGCGTAGGTCATTCCGCAGAAGACCGCGCCGACCGTGTCCGTAATGTCGTTCAAAATCTCCTGCCGGCGCTGCATCAAGTTGCGCGCGTTCGACTCGTCCGGGTAATGACGGTTAAAGCCGGTGGCAACCAGCGCGTCCGGGTCGTTCGGCCAAAGCTCGTCCCCGGCGATCTGCTCGCGAATGAAGCGGTCGTATGGTTTGTCCTCATTGAAGGCGCGAATGACGTAATCCCGATAGCGCCAGGCGTTCGGTCGTGTTTCATCGGCCTTGAAGCCCTCGCTCTCGGCATAGCGCGCCAAGTCCAGCCAGTGGCGCGCCCAGCGTTCGCCATAATGGGATGAGGCAAGCAAACGATCGACTGCGCGAGGGAAGGCGGAGGCGGATTTGTCGCGGAGAAAATCGTCGAGTTCGGCCGGGGTTGGTGGCAGGCCCGTTAAGTCCAGCGACGCACGGCGCAGGAGCGTGGCCTTGTCCGCGGTTGGCGCGGGCGAAAGGCCCTTCTTTTCCAGGCCCGCGAGAATAAACGCGTCAATCCCAGTTTTTTCCCACCGCTTGTTTTTGGGGGCCGGCGGTTCGACCCGACGGACTGGTTGGAGCGACCAAAGATTCCGTTGCTCGGACGTAAACTTATCGACAGCGGAATCCGCTGCGATCCCGCGTGACGAAACCAAACCCGCGCCCGCCACTAAAACCCCGACCAGGCTCCGCCAATGCCAGCGCAAGGTGAATGGAAGGCGGCGATTCATGGGCTATTCAACGGATATTCTGCCACACGATTCAGGTATGGAAAAGGGATTTCTCCTTTTCGGCCGGTGACAGACGGACGCGCCTTCCATCACACTCCCTGCTCGACTCGCCAACGACCGGAACCTATCGTTGGCCAGCTTTATGAACGGTCCTTTGGTCATTGCCGGCCGGCAGTTTCACTCCCGCCTCATCTTGGGGACGGGCAAATTTGCCTCGCCGGAGGCCATGCGGGACGGACTCGCGGCCAGCGGCGCCGAAATGGTCACGGTGGCGTTGCGGCGCGCCGATTTGTCCGGGCGCAAAGATCCCTTCGCCAACATTCTCGAGTTTATCGACGGGGACAAATACCTGCTTTTGCCAAACACCAGCGGCGCGATGAACGCCGAGGAGGCGGTTCGCCTGGCTCGCCTGGCGGTCGCCGCCGGCCTGCCGAAATGGGTGAAACTCGAGATTCATCCGGACCCGCGCTACCTCCTGCCGGACCCGATTGAAACTTTGCGCGCGGCGGAGATCCTCGTGCGCGAGGGCTTCACGGTGTTGCCCTACATCAACGCCGATCCGGTCCTGGCGAAGCGATTGCAGGAAGCGGGTGTCGCCACGGTGATGCCACTCGGCTCGCCGATTGGCTCGAACCGCGGGCTGCAAACCCGCGACCAGTTGCGCATCATCATCGAGCAGGCCACCGTGCCGGTGGTCATTGACGCGGGCCTTGGCGCCCCCAGCCATGCGGCCGAGGCAATGGAACTCGGCGCGGACGCGGTGCTGGTGAACACCGCCATCGCCATCGCCAGCGACCCGAACCGGATGGCGGTTGCCTTCAAATTTGCCGTCGAGGCGGGGCGAATGGCCTATGAGGTCGGCGTCGCCGCTCCACTCGATTCCGCCAGTCCCACCAGCCCGTTGATTGCGTTTTTGGAACAAGCCCCGGTCCAAACCTGACATGCCCCGCCCAGCCTCGAATCGCCATCCCTTGTTATCGCGCGCCCGCGTGCAGCGTTTGCTAAACGTCGCCCGCCAGCGGCGGCTGCTGGTGCTGGGTGATGTGATGCTCGACCAGTTCATCTGGGGCCGCGTCTCCCGCATTTCCCCGGAGGCCCCGGTGCCGGTGGTCGAAGTGCAGCGGGAAAGCTTCATGCCCGGGGGCGCGGCCAACGTCGCGCGCAACCTCACCAGCCTCGGCGCGGCCGCCGAGATGCTCACCGTGGTGGGCCGGGACCAAGCCGCCCCGCAGTTACGCGCGTTGCTTGAGGAGCAAAAGGTTGGTTGCGCGGGAATGCTGGCCGTCAGCACCCGGACAACCACGCGCAAGGTGCGAGTGATCGCCCACCTGCAACAAATTGCCCGCGTGGATCGCGAGAGCCGGACCGAATTGGACGGGGCGCTCGCGCGACGACTGCTCGTGGCCCTCGAGGCTGGTTTGCCCAAGGCGGATGCGGTAATCATTGGCGATTACGGAAAGGGCATCGTCACCCAGGCGCTGCTCGATCAAGTCAAGCGCCTTTGCCGCGAGCGCGGGGTCTGGTTAAGCTTCGATCCCAAACCAGTCCGGCATCTCGATCTGGGGGGACTCTCTCTCATCACGCCAAACCGCAAGGAGGCGTTTGAACTGGCTGGCATTTCTGACGAGAGCCGCGCCACGAATCCCCTCAAAGATCAGCCGTTGCTGCAAGTCGCCGCCAAGCTGCTCGCCAGTCTCAAGCCGGCCCTGCTCCTCATCACGCTCGGCGATCAGGGAATGCTGCTTTGCCAACGGGGTAAAAGTCCGGTGCACATTCCCACGGTGGCTCAGGAGGTTTTTGACGTTTCCGGTGCGGGCGACACGGTGATTGGGTCCTTTACCCTCGCCATTGCGGCCGGTGCCTCGCCCTTGGAGGCCGCCATTTTTTCCAATCACGCGGCGGGAGTGGTCGTCGGCAAGCTCGGCACCGCCACCGTGAGTCCGGCCGAGTTGCTCGCCAGTTTCGGACGCAAACCATGAGGCCCGCGATTTTTCTGGACCGCGACGGCACGCTCGTCG
>CAZMLP010000253.1:0-2000 GCA_964566745.1 uncultured Verrucomicrobiota bacterium
TCGACGGCCTGCCGCTGGCCGAGGCGATGGCGCGTTCGCCCGAGACCTTCCCCCGTGTGTATGTGGCGATGGTGGAGGCGGGCGAGACGGGCGGCTTTCTCGACGTGGTGCTGGGCCAGATCGCCGATTTCCAGGCGCGGGAAAAAGAGATGCGCGGCAAGGTGATGACCGCCCTGCTCTACCCGATCATTCTGTTGATGCTGGGCCTCGGTGTGCTGGTATTCCTGCTGGTCTTCTTCATCCCGCGTTTTCAAAAGATTTTCAGCGGCTTTGGCGCAAAGCTGCCGCCGCTCACCCAATTGATCGTCTCCACCAGCGACGTGCTGCGCAATTATGGCATATTTCTCGTCCTCGGCCTGGCCATCGGCGGTTACATGCTGCGGACCTGGCTCGTCTCCGAGCAGGGGCGGCGCGTTTGGGAGGGCTGGATTCTCCGCTCGCCGGTGATCGGCCCGCTGGTGGCGCAGTTCGCCATGTCCCGGTTCTGCCGCATGCTCGGGACGCTGCTCGGCGCGGGTGTGCCGCTCATCAATGGGCTGAACGTCGCGCGCCGCTCGATCGGCAACCAGATTCTGGTGGATGCCGTCTCCAACTCCATCGAGCGCGTGAAGGAGGGCAAGCAACTCGGGCCGAGCCTGGGCGAGTGCCGCGATTTGTTCTCCGGCGCGACGCTGGAAATGATCTCCGTCGCGGAGGAGAGCGGCAAATTGGAAAACGAGCTGGTCCGCATCGCCAATGTCACCGAGGGCGACCTGGACCGCCAGCTCAAGGCGGCAGTGTCACTGGCCGAGCCGCTCATGCTTTTTCTCATCGCCGGATTCATCGGGGTGATCTTCATCGGCATGGTGATCCCGATTTTCTCCCTGCAAGACCATATCAAGTGAATTGTTCCTGACCCAACTATGAAAACACGCATAACATCCCGGACCAGCGCGCCCCGCCAGGCGGGTTTCACGCTGATCGAGCTGCTGCTGGTGCTCGTCATTCTTGGCATTCTCGCGGGCATCGTGGTGCCCAAGTTCGCCGGGCGCACCGAGCAGGCGCGCAACACTGCCGCGCAAACCCAAATCTCGACCTTCTCCACCGCGCTCTCGGCCTTCGAGCTGGATGTCGGCCATTATCCGCGCGGCAAGGGGGGCTTGACCGACCTCGTGACGCAACCGCGGGACGCCCAAGGCTGGAAGGGACCGTATCTGGAAAAGGAAATCCCGAAGGATCCCTGGGGGAACGATTACGTTTACGAGTTTCCCGGCAAGCACAACACCAGCTCGTACGACCTTTATTCCCTGGGGCCGGACATGAAGGCGAACAGCGACGATGACATTACGAACTGGCAGAAAAAGTGAGCAGCGGGGCGGCGACGCCTTCACGCTCATTGAATTGATCCTGGTGATGACCCTGCTGATGGTGGTGGTCGGGATCAGCCTGCCCTCGTTGAAAAACTTCTTCCACGGCCGGACGATTGACTCCGAGGCGCGCCGCTTCGAGTCGCTGACCCGGTATGGCGGCAGCCGGGCAGTCTCGGAGGGCATGCCGATGCTGTTGTGGATTGACGCGCACCGCAAAATGTACGGCCTGCGTTTGCAACCGGGTTATTTGGACGATGACCCCAAGGCGGTGCAGTACTCGCTCGATGAAAAGCTGGAAATGGACACCCGTTTGCCGTCCCAAACGACCCTGACCAGCCGGTGGAAGCCGTTCGTTCCCGGAATCGGCAACGTGCCGATGATCCGCTTCATGCCGGACGGCTCGATTGCCGAGTCCAGCCCGGACCGGATCTTTTTCAAGCAGGACAACGGTGAGACGTTGTGGGTGGTGGAGAACACCAACCGCCTCGCTTATGCGATTCAAACCGACATCAACGCCCCAGCGCGCCGCTAACACACGGGGCCCCCGGCAAGCGCGCGGCGCCTTCACCCTCGTGGAGGTGCTGGCGGCCCTGGTGTTTATGGGCATCGTCATTCCGGCGGCGATGCAGGGGATTCGCGTGGCCAGCCTGG
>CAZMLP010000254.1:0-6787 GCA_964566745.1 uncultured Verrucomicrobiota bacterium
GCTTTTTAAGAACCTCCGTCGGGTCACGATCTCGAGCCAGCGCCTGTTGCAGCGGCCCCTCGCTGCCACCGGTGAGCGCGACCAACCCATTCGCGAACTCCGGCAACTCATCCCACCGCGTGGTGGCTTTGCCTTTCTCACTTCGCAGGTGCGAGCGAGTCAAGAGTTGGCTGAGATTTCGGTAACCGGCGCGCGTCCGCGCCAGCACGGGCAAAATACCGCCGTCGTCCATCGTCAATTCCGCGCCGACAATGGGACGAATCCCCACCCTCTTCGCGTGGCCCAAAAAACGGGGCGCGCCATAGAAGCCGTCGCGGTCGCACAACGCCATGGCCGGGATTTCCAATTCCGCCGCTCGCTCCGCCAGCTTTTCCGGCAAGGAGGCGCCGCGCAAAAAACTGAACGCGCT
Source organism: uncultured Verrucomicrobiota bacterium (assembly GCA_964566745.1). GTDB lineage: Bacteria > Verrucomicrobiota > Verrucomicrobiia > Limisphaerales > CAZMLP01 > CAZMLP01. The sequence goes on from CAZMLP010000254.1 coordinate 410, forward strand.
GCGGGCATGGAGCTCGACGTAATTCATTGGCAGCCTGTTAGTCGTACACTCCTTCCACGAAGCACCCCTCAGGCGAGCAGAACACGCGATAGATCGCGCCGCCCGCGGTCTGCACGTCCCATTCTTCTCTCGCCCAGCGGCTCGCTTCCCACCATTCGCCCGAGCTATGAAACGGACCGCGAGTTTTGGTGATCGCGCCGGTCACGGGCCGGCTGTGGATCACGGCCGGACGCTGTTCACGGAACTCCATCGTCGCCGCGATGGGCGGTCGGAACCGCCGCAATGCCAAGCCCTCTTTTTTGACCGTGATTTTGATTTCGACTCGCCGGGCCCCAAAATCCGGCGTCCTCAGACGAAACGCGTCGGGCCGGTGCGTTGCTTCCGGCACGGGAGTTCCCGCGCGCTCCGGGCCGCACAAAACCGCCAGTCGCGCCAGCGTCTCGGCGAATTGATTTGGATCGCGCAACGTCACCTCGAACAAACCGAATTGATGCGTGTCCGCCCGTCCTGGCTTGGCGCCGAGCCGCACGGAGGTGATGGGGGAATCCGTGCGCAAAGTCTCCAAGTGCGTGTGGAGCGCGCGAAAAAGCGTCTCCACCCGGCCTGTCGGCTGGGGAATCGTGAAGCTTTTTTGACAGGTCGCGCCCGACGCCAATCCCAGCCGCAAGTCCAGTTCCGCGACCACCAGGTAAATCATCTCCAGCCGTTTCGAGATTTGCTCGACGAACCGGCGCAACACGAAAAGCAGCGGCTGCGCGGTCTCGATCTCGTGATCGAAATCCATCTGCTCGGTGAATTCCTCCGGTGGCGTCACCAATCGCAACGGGCGCGGGGAGTCCGTCGCCAGCCGCGCAAACAATTCCAGCGCCGGTTCGCCTAGGCTCTCCACCACCCGGTCCTTGCCCAAAGCAAGAATTTGCCCGGCGGTGCGCATGCCCCACCGGGTCACAATCGAGAATGTTTCCAGTGGCAAATCAAGCGCTTCCAGAGGAAGTCCGGCCACAAATTCGGCCGTGTCAGTGACTTGCAAAATTGGACTCGCGCGCCTGGCCGCCAGCCAGGCCAGGTTGGGCGTCACGGCGATTCCCAACTGGCAGTCCAGATCGAATCCCGCGAGCGCTTGCGCGACCGATGCCGCCCAGCTTTGCGCCTTCTCTTCGGTTTGCACGCCCAGCCCCTTCAGTTCCATGGTGCAGACACCGGGCGCGGTCTCCTCGATGTTCGGCGAGAAGGAGTTCGCGGTTTGCAACAGCACTTCGGTGGCGGTTCGCGCATCGGCAGGCGCGGCAGAAAGGATCACTATTTCCGCGCAACGGGCCGCCGCCTGGGACGGGGTGTGCCCTTCCCTCACACCGTGCCGCGCCGCTGCGAGGTTGACTTGAACAATGGTCGGCTTTGGCAAGGAGGGGTCCACCAAGGCAACCGGCCGCGCCCGCAGTTCCGCCCGGTGACGCAACGCCGCTTGAAGACGAAAATTCGGCAGGTGGATGACGGCGAACATACCAGCCTCCTTACGCGGATTTTTCGCCGCCGAGCACGCGAAACTGCCGCTCGCCCGCTGCCTCGACTTTGATCTCGGGCAATAACTCGCTGGTCAGGGAATCCAGCGATTCGATTGGAAATTGCGCGCGCAGAGTCAGCCGGTCTTGCGCGGCCGCGACCATGGCGTGCGGTGTGAAAACGGCGCAGACGGTCGCGGTTTTTTCCAGCAGACGTTGAAAACGATACCACGTGGTGGCGGAAATGCGGCGAAGCTGCCCGGCCGGATTCGCGGCCAGATCAAGCACCAGCAGCGAAAAATTGTTGTCCCGCAAGAGGAAGTCGGCGGCCTTCAACGCCTGGTCGGCTCCGCCGCATCGAACCCACAGCAACCGGGCCAATGTCGCCTCGCTCAAGGAGGTGACATCGAGCGAGTCGCTGCCATCCACCACCGCGATGATTTGGTTCTCCCGCCCGGCTTGGTCGAGCAGAGCGTGCGTCAACAGCGCGCCGCCGGAGCCTCGTCCCGGCGCGACAATCTCCGTGAGCGCGCCTTTGGCCAGTCCGCCACCGGTGGCGTCGTCCATCTGCGCCAAGCCCGTTGCCCATCGATTTTGCGCCGGGAGCGCCGGCTCGCCCGCGATTGTGCGCAGCCCGGGGAACTTCTCCGAGAGAAGTTCCCGCAAATGGATGACGCGTGGCGCGGGCATACCCGGTCTTTTAACCTGTAATGCCCTTCGTCCCGGCAGGCAAAGGAAATCGCGCCGCGTTTACAAACCGTCAAAATCCTTCAGAGTCTGTCTAAAAATTCCCGGCAGGCCTGCGGCTGGGGATTTTGGCTTTGGCCGAGGCGGCGAGGTGGAAGCGGGACTCCCGCCGGGAGCATCCCCGCAGCGGGTTGTCACGGCCGAGCCAACTGAGGCCAGGGGCAAAAGAACAGCCGCCCAAAGGGAATTTTCAGACAGGCTCTCAGAGTATTTTCTGTTTGCGTTTCCCGCGCCTTCGCATTGACTTGACCCATGCAAACCTCTCGTCTGTTTTCCGCCGTGGCGCTTTGCCTGGCCCTTGCCTCGCCGTTGCGGGCCAACCCGGCCATCGATGAAATGGCGCAGGCCGCCAACAACCTCCTGGCCGCGCTTACCCCGGAACAGAAGGCCAAGGCCACCTTTGGCTTGAAGGACGACGAGCGCGAGAACTGGCATTTCATTCCGAAGACGCGCAAGGGGCTCACCTTTAAGGAAATGACGCCCGCCCAAGGCCGCCTCGCGTTCGGCCTGCTTTCCAGCGGCCTGAGCCAGCACGCCTTCATCAAAGCGACCACCATCATGAGCCTGGAGCAAATCCTCCTGGAACTCGAACAGGGCAAGGGGCCGACGCGCGACCCCGAGATGTATTACGTCTCAATCTTTGGCCAGCCGGGCGCGAAAGAAACGTGGGGCTGGCGGGTTGAGGGGCATCACCTCTCCCTGAACTTTACCGTCATCGATGGCAAGGAGGTCGCCGCGACCCCGTCGTTCTTCGGCTCGAACCCGGCTAACGTTAAACAGGGACCCCGCCAAGGCTTGCGCGTGCTGGCCGGAGAGGAGGACCTGGGCCGGGCGTTGGTGAAGTCGCTCAATGATGGCCAGCGCGCCTCGGCGATTATCACGAACGTGGCTCCGAAGGACATCATCACCGCCGCCGACCGCAAGGTGAAGGCCCTCGCGGCGGTCGGCCTTTCCGCGGGCAAAATGACCTCCGCGCAAATCGAGCAGCTCCGCCAATTGATCCATGAGTATGTGTATCGTGTGCGTCCCGAGGTGGCGGATGTGGACATCAAGAAGATCGAAAAGGCGGGGATCAAGAATGTGATCTTCGCGTGGGCGGGCGGCACCGAGCCGGGCGAGGGCCATTATTATCGCGTGCAAGGGCCGACCTTCCTGCTCGAGTACGACAACACGCAGAACAACAACAATCACGTCCACGCGGTGTGGCGCGATTACGAGGGTGACTTCGGCGAGGACCTGTTGAAACGCCACTACGAGCAGTCGCATCAGTAACGTGGCTGCTGGCAACGTCATTCGGTGAGGTCTAATGACTGATTCCGGAGCACGAATGACGAAAGAATGGGTAAAATCTCAAGCTGTTGCGGCGCCGGGATAGTGGCGTGTTGCAACGACAGTTGAATTTGTCTTTTTGGGCATTGAGGATTCTCTTGTCAATCGGACTGGGGACCTCGTCATTTTTTGCCCTTTGGCAATGCGGCCTGCCTTGCGCGCCATCCCGCCGGGAACCTTTGCAATTTCGAGGCGGGCTTCTATAATCCGCTTGTGGCCGGCGCCGACAAACAGAAAGCCAGAGAGAAATTCATGGGGTTCCTCGCGGGCAAAAACCTGCGGGTGACCACCCAGCGCCAGGCCATCATCGACACCGTCTTCGCCACGGACAAGCATTTCACCGCGGAGCAATTGCTTGACTGGTCCCGGCAACGGGACAAATCGGTCTCGCGCGCGACCGTCTATCGCACGCTGCCCCTGCTCACCGAGAGCGGGCTCGTGCGCGAGATGGATTTCGGGAAGGACTACAAGTTTTACGATCCCAATTACGCCGAGCACCCGAACCACAACCACATCATCTGCCAGGACTGCGAGAAGATCGTGGAGTTCGAGAGCGAGAAGATCGCGCAGCTCGAGGACGAGATCAGCCAAAAGCTCGGTTTCTCGGTGAAGTCGCAACGTCTCGAGATCAAGGGCACCTGCGACCAGTTGAAGCGCCTCGGCGCGTGCAAGAACAAGGAGTGTTGAGTTTCCTCGAGGCTCGCTCACGCGTTGTGACGTGACTTCCCGGTGTTTCCCGCGCAGAGTACCCGCGTTTTCGCGCATGAAGAACAAGACCAAATCCCCCGCCTCCGTGGTGTCGCGCTCCGGCCGTTTTACTGGCGGACCGGCGGCGGATGTCGCGGCATTTTCCGAGTCCATCTCCTTCGACTGGCGGCTCTGGCGCCATGACATTCGCGGTTCGCTCGCCCACGCCGCCATGCTTCAAAAAATCGGTGTGCTGACCCGCGCCGAGCTGGAGGCGATTCGCGGCGGCTTCGAGCAGATCGGCGCCGAGATTGAGGGGGGCAAGTTCCGGTGGAGGCCCGAGCTGGAGGACGTCCACATGAACCTTGAGGCGGAACTGACGAAACGCGTTCCCGCCGGCGCGAAACTTCACACCGCCCGCTCGCGCAATGACCAAGTGGCGCTTGATGTCCGGCTCTGGCTGCGTGATGAAATCACCTCGTTGCAGGACGAGGTTCGCGCGCTGCAACGCTCGCTGGTCAACCTTGGCGCGCGCCACGCGAAGGTGGTCATTCCCGGCTACACCCATTTGCAGCGCGCCCAGCCGGTCTATTTCGCGCACCATTGCCTCGCGTATGTGGAGATGCTCGAACGGGATCACGGCCGGCTCGCTGACGCGTTCACGCGTTTGAATGTTTGCCCGCTCGGCAGCGGCGCCATCGCGGGCAGCACGCTCGCGCTGGACCGCGAGTTCGTCGCGCTGCAACTCGGGTTCGTGGATGCCAGGGGCAAGCCGCGCGTCACGCAAAACTCCATGGACGCGGTGAGCGACCGCGACTTCATCATCGAGTTCTGCGCCGCCGCCTCGCTGCAAGCGGTGCATCTCAGCCGCCTTGCGGAGGACGTGATTCTGTGGGCTAGCAGCGAGTTCAATTTCGTCAAGATTGCCGACGCCTATACCACCGGCTCGTCCCTCATGCCGCAAAAGAAAAACCCGGACATCGCGGAACTCACGCGCGGCAAATCGGGCCGGGTCATCGGCAACCTGATGTCCCTCCTGACGCTGCTCAAGGGCCTGCCGATGACCTACAATCGCGACTTGCAGGAGGACAAGGAGCGCCTGTTCGACACCGCCACGACCATCCGCGCCAGCACCCGCCTGATGGCGGCGATGCTCGATCACACCACCGTCAATGCCGCCGTGTGCGCCGCCGCCGCGTGTGATCCCCTGCTGCTCGCGACCGACCTGGCCGATTATCTCGTGCGCAAAGGCATGCCGTTCCGTCAGGCCCATCATGTGGTCGGCGCGGTGGTCGCGCTCGCGGAAAAAGCGGGCCGTGCGCTCGACCAATTGACGCTCGCCGATTTCCAGGGCGTAAGCGCGGAGTTCGGCGCCGATGTCACGGCGGTCTTCCAGCTCGACCAGGCGATGGCGCGACGGACGCTCACTGGGGCGCCGGGAACCAAAGAAGTGCGCCGCCAACTCGCGGCCTGGCAGAACAAACTGAGGTAACCAGCCGCTCATGCGCTTCGAGTTCGCCACCGCCACACGGATCATGTTCGGCGCCGGTGTGCTGGCCGAGACCGGCCGGGCGATGCGCGATCTGTTCCGGCGCGCTCTGGTGGTCACCGGCCGCAACACCCGGCGTGCCGATCCCTTGCTGAAGGTGCTGGGCGCGGCGGAAATCCAGTATGTTCACTTTTCCATCGCGGGGGAACCGACCACCGACGAGGTCATGGTTGGGGTTGCGCGCGCGCGGGAAAAAGGCTGCGACGGGGTGATCGGCTTCGGCGGCGGCAGCGCGATGGATGCCGCCAAGGCCATCGCCGCGCTGCTCGCCAACGAGGGCGAGTTGCATGACTACCTGGAGGTGATCGGCCATGGCCTCCCGCTCAAGCATCCTTCCGTCCCGTGCGCGGCCATTCCCACGACCGCCGGCACCGGCGCCGAGGTGACCCGCAACGCCGTGCTCGCCTCGCCCGAGCACCGGGTGAAGGCCAGCCTGCGCAGCCCGTTCATGCTCCCGCGCCTGGCCGTCGTGGACGCGGAGTTGACACTCCCGATGCCGCGCGAGATCACTGCCCAGACCGGCCTCGACGCGCTGACGCAATTGATCGAGCCGTATGTTTGCAACCA
>CAZMLP010000255.1:0-3663 GCA_964566745.1 uncultured Verrucomicrobiota bacterium
TTGCGTCGTCCAAGCGCCATCCCTTTCCGACGCTCCCCATCACGCCTTGTTCAATCATTCCATCGACTTTTTTGACGGACTGTTAACCGTCCAAGCGTGACAACGAGCCTTCCGCGACGAGTAATGACTGATGAACAGTCACCAGCCCAAATGCCGCGAGGGAGAAATCAAGCGATTCAAGCCAAATCAAGCCTCTGGATTGATCTTGATCTGATCCCCGGGGTGACGTCGTTTGAGTGGCGTGGCCATTCGGGATGAAGATCAATCAAGCCTTCCGAGAGATCACAAATTCCGAATCGACGGGGCAGTTTGGGTCCGCGATTGCAGCCGAAAGCAGCGGATCAAGCCCAATCAAGGTCATTTACACCATGTTGGGGGTGCCAAGAAGGCCCCAGGCGGAAGGTGAAAAGAAAAGGCAGGCGCGGACTTTTTACCAACCCCGCGCCTGCCACCACAGAGGACACCTCGAATACCAACGTTGGTGGCTTAACACATCTTGCGCCCTCTTCCAATCGCCCAAATAGGGTAGCATTTCCATTATGGGGCCGGTTCAACGTAATTTGCGCGCACTCGCGCGCAGCCTGGTGATAAAAACTTTACAATCATTTGATGGCCAATAGTTAACAAAGTTTTATTTCAACCAAAATTTGACGGTGGCCTGCTTGACAGCGGTGGTCGCCATCCTATAGTCCGACCGCAATGCTTATGGAATCTTCAGCGGGTCCTGGCGAGGAGCCCCCATCAGATTCTCTCGCCTCTTTGAAAAAATTCGCGCCGGCCGGGAAGGGTTTTTGGTCCCGGACCTCCGACCAGGATTGGAATGACTGGCGGTGGCAACTGCGCAACCGGATCACCACGTTAGAGCAATTGGAGCGTCTGGCCCCCTTTCTCACTCCCGAGGAGCGTGCCGGCGCGGTTCTTTCCAGTTCGAAGCTCGCGATGGCCATCACCCCCTATTTCTTTAATTTGATCGACTGGTCGGACGAGAACTGTCCCATTCGCCGGCAAGTCATTCCCCGCATCGAGGAAACCAACACCGCCTCGTGGGAAATGAGCGATCCTTGCGGCGAGGATTCACACTCACCCGTGCCCGGCCTGGTGCATCGCTACCCCGACCGCGTGCTGTTCCTGGTGACGGACCGTTGCGCCGCCTATTGCCGCTATTGCACACGCTCGCGCCTGGTGAGCAACGCCAGCGGTTATGATTTTCATCCGGAGTTTGATCGCCAAATAGAATATATCGCCACACACCCGGAGATTCGCGACGTGCTGTTGAGTGGCGGTGATCCCCTGCTCTTCAGTGACGAAAAGCTCGAGTATCTTCTGAGCCGGCTGCGCGCCATCCCGCACGTCGAGTTTTTGCGGATCGGCACCCGCATTCCGATCTTCCTGCCGCAACGGATCACGCCCGAGTTGTGCGCGATGCTGAAACAGTTTCACCCGCTTTTCATGAGCGTGCATGCGAACCATCCGCGCGAGCTGACCACGGAGGTGCGCGACGCGCTCGGCCGGCTCGCGGACGCCGGCATCCCGCTCGGCAACCAGAGCGTGCTCCTCCGCGACGTGAACGACCGCCCCGGGGTGATGAAGGCCCATGTGCAAAAGCTGCTCATGTGCCGGGTGCGGCCGTACTATATCTACCAATGCGATTTGATCGCCGAATCGGCGCACTTGCGGGCCAGTGTGCGCAAAGGCATCGAGATCATGCAGAGCCTGCGCGGCCACACCACCGGCTACGCCGTGCCGCAATATGTCATCGACGCCCCCGGCGGTGGCGGCAAGGTGCCGGTCAACCCGGAGTACGTGTTGAGCCACAATGCGGACCGGGTGGTGATCCGCAACTTCGAGGGCAAGGTGTTCGAGTATGTCGAATCCCCCGGGCGGCAGCGGGCGTTGGTGAAGCCGTCCGAGGACTTCGATCCCTACATCGTGGAGTAGGCGCCGGCACGCGGTTGCGAGACACGCTTTTTTTTCCGTTTGGAAAAAGCTCCCGGTGTGGTTTCATTGGCGCACGCATTGAACGGACTGTTAACGGGCTGCTCATCATGGCTGAAACCACCACCAGCGAGACTAGGGGAACCGTCGGCCAGCTTTCCACCATTCGCGTGCTATTGGTGGAGGACCGGGAGGCTCTCGCGGCAAACATCCAGGGGCTGCTTTCGCAATCAGCAACCACCAGTTTCCTGGTGGAACGCGCCGCCACGCTTGCCGCCGGGGTGAGACAATTGGGCGAAGGCGAGTTTGATGTGGTGCTGGTGGACTTGGGCCTCGCCGATGGAAGCGGGCTGGGCGCTGTGGACCAGGTGCTCGCCGCCGCGCCGCGCCTGCCGGTGATCGCGTTGGGTGACGGGGATAGCGATGGCGAGCAAGCATTGAGCGCCGTGCGCCGGGGCGGGCAAGGTTATCTCACGCGCGAGCGGCTCGAGGGCGATATTTTGATCCGGGCCGTCCGCCTCTCCATCGAGCGCAAGCGCGGCGTGAACACGCTCCTGCGCGCCGAGGAAAAGTATCACCGCATCTTCGAGAATCTCGTCGAGGGCATTTTCCAAACCACTCCGGACGGCCATTATTTGGACGCCAATCCGGCGCTGGCCCGCATCTACGGCTACAACACGCCCGCCGAGCTGATGACCCGCGTGACGGACATCGCCAAAAGCCTCTATGTCGAGCCGGGCAGGCGCGAGGAATTCGTCCGGGAGATGGAGTTGCGCGATGTCGTGACCGGCTTCGCCTCGCGCATTTATCGCAAAGACGGCTCGATCATCTGGATCACGGAAAACGTCCGGGCCATTCGCGATGCCAATGGCAAGCTGGTCTATTACGAGGGGACCGTCGAGGACATCACCGAGCGGCGGCACGCCCAAGATCAGCTGGAAAACTCCGAGACGCTTTACCACTCCTTGGTGGAGACCCTGCCGCAGAATATTTTCCGCAAGGACCTTTCGGAGCGCTTCACTTTCGCCAACCAGAAATTTTGCCTCACGCTCGGCAAAACACTCGAGGAAATCATCGGCAAAACGGACTTTGATTTCTTCCCGGCGGTGCTGGCCGCCCAGTACCAGAAGGACGACCGCTGGGTGATGGAAACCGGCAAAACCTTTCAGACAATCGAGGAGAACGAGCCGCGGGGCGGGGAAAAGATTTACGTGCAGGTGGTCAAGACCCCGCTGCATGACGCCAAGGGACGGATCATCGGCTTGCAGGGAATTTTTTGGGACATCACCGAGGAGAAGAAAGCGCAGGAGCGCGAGCGCAAGGCGCTGATTGAGCTGGCCGCCAGCCAGGACGAGCTGCGCCACAAGAACAACCAACTGGAGGCGGACATCCGCATGGCGCGGGAAATCCAGATGGCCCTCCTGCCCCAACAATATCCGACCTTCCGCGGCGCTTTGGGCGGCAACCCGAGCGCGCTGCGCTTCTTTCACAAGTATCATCCCTCAGGCGCGGTGGGGGGCGACTTCTTTTACGTGCTCGCGCTCTCGGACACCGCTGGCGGGGTGTTCATCTGCGACGTCATGGGCCACGACGTCCGGGCGGCGTTGGTGACGGCCATGGTGCGGGCGCTGGTCGAGGAATTGAAGCCGGTTGCCCATGATCCGGGCCGTTTCCTCACGCAATTGAACCGCGACCTTCGCGCCATCCTTAAGCAGACCGGCAACCTGG
>CAZMLP010000256.1:0-4967 GCA_964566745.1 uncultured Verrucomicrobiota bacterium
ACCCAAGCGCTGGCGCAGGAGCTGCCAGCAGGCTTGGCGGCGATTCCGTTGAACCCCGGGGTTATTAACACCGACATGCTGCAAACCTGCTTTGGCGCGCAGGCGGGACATTATCCCACCGCGGATCAGTGGGCAAAACGAGCGGTTCCTTTTCTCCTCAACCTTTCCGCGCGGCACAATGGCCAGCCGCTCACCGTTTCGTAGCCGGTTTCCGGTGGACGGAGAGCTAATTCCAGGAAAGGTCTTCGGGGCTGTCGGCGAGAAGCCGCAACAACGGCTCGTTTTTTTGCAACAGAATGTCGCGCCAGAGCGTGTCGGGGTTGGCGTCGAAGACAAGTTCCAGCGAGGCGGGATGCGTCAGCCACGCTTTGCGATCCATTTCGGAATCGAGCTGGCCGGCGCTCCACCCGGCGTATCCCGCAAAGATGCGCGCTTTTTTGGTGGGGGAATACGACTCGCCGATCTCGATCAACTGGTCGAGAGATTGCCCGAGCGCAAGATTGGGGATGATCGTGCCGTCGGGCAGCAGGGCGTCCGTATGCAAAAAGCTGACGACATTCGGCTGCACCGGCCCGCCGACGAAGAGCAGTTGCTCGCGAAGCCGGTCCGGCAAGGTGGCGGCCATGACATCGGCGATTTTCTTGGCGGAGGCCTTGTTAAGCACCAAACCGAAGGCGCCGTTCTCGTCATGCTGGCAGATGAGCACCACCGTGCGGTGGAAAAAAGATCCGTTCAAGCTGCCACCGTCCAATAGCAACTTGCCTTTCAACGATTTCCATTTGCCGGGCATGTTTTGGCCTTGCGCCTCAATCTGCATCACGCGGCGACTTCTGACAACTTGGATTGCGCCGAAAAATTACCGTCACCCTTTTTTTGCCACGCTTGGCAAGGGAGAGGCGCGGGCTTAGGCTGGCCGGGTGAAGAAACGGATGCTTTTGTTATTACTGGCGGCCTTAGTGGTGTTGGGCGGCCTGGCGTCGGGTTGCGAATCCACGGGCAACCGCCAATATATTCCGGGCAAAGGCTGGGTGCCGGGCTGAGTGCTGGCGCAGGGCCCTCCCGGCGCTTGGTTACGTCTGGCCGCAGAGGCCCACTGGCGGGCTAATGAGCCGCGCGGCTTTGGCGCCATTTGTCCAAACCCACGGCAAGAATGATGACGACGCCGATGATGATCTCCTGCACGAAGGTGGGCCAATTCATCAGGCTGGAGCCGTTGCGGAGGGCTTGAATCGTCAGCGCGCCGATCATGGAACCCGCAATGCTGCCGGTGCCGCCGTTCAGGCTGGCGCCACCAATGACCACCGCCGCGATGATGTCGAGTTCCAGTCCGGCGGCGCCGCTGGGGTCACCCTGCGTCAGACGGGTCAGTTGCATTAAACCCGCGCAACCCACAAACAATCCAGACAGCGCGTAAATCATCACTTTGGTCAGTTCCACGCGAATGCCGCAGAGGCGGGCGGTGGACTCGTTCGAGCCGATGGCAAAGATATGCCGGCCAAACACCGTGCGGCGCAGAAGAATTGTCGTGGCGATGGCGAGTCCGGCGGTGATCCAGACGCCGGTGGGCAGGGGAAAGAAGTGATCGAAATCGACCATTTTCATGAGGTTGTTGACCGGCGCCTCAGGCGGGGTGTTGACGGTCTGGTTCTGGGCGATCCATTTGGCGACACCACGCCCCACCCCCATCATGCCAAGCGTGACAATGAAAGGGAGCATGCGGAAACCCGCGATGATAAGGCCGTTGATCAGGCCGATTCCTCCACCAGCCAAAACCGTCGCGGTGATCACGCCACTCTCGGACCAGCCTTTCAATGACAACGTCGCGCCGATCACGCTGGTCAGCGCCACCGCCGAGCCAACACTCAGGTCGATGCCGCCGCTGACAATCACCATCGTCATGCCCAGGGCGCCGATGGCGACGATGACGGTCTGCGCCAGGACGGTCTTGAAATTCGTGACTCCGAGGAATGCCTTGAGGCCGCCCAAATCGCACGCCTTGAGCGCGGCGATCCAGCCAACGCTCTTGCCGCTGGAAATCTCCTGCGCCCGGTAGTCCGAGGCATCCTTGAGGGCAAGCATCACCGCGAACAACGCCACCACCACGAAAAGGCCGAAAAACGGACCAAAACGATCCCACCAGCCACGCTGGCCTGATTTGGAAGAGTCGGCCATGCGGTCAGTTCACGGAGCCGGTCTGCCCAATGGCCGCGGCAATGATCTCTTGCTCCGACCAGCCCGCCACCGGCCGCGATTCCCGCAACACGCCCCGGCACATGACCGCAATGGTGTCGCATACGCCCAGCAACTCGGGAAGGTAGGAGCTGACGAAAATGATCGACTTGCCCGTCGCGGCGAGCTCGCCCATGAGCTTGTAAATCTGCGCTTTGCTGCCGACATCAATGCCACGCGTGGGTTCGTCGAGCAACAGCACCCGGGCTTCATGATAAAGCAGCCGGCCAATGGCGACCTTCTGCTGATTGCCGCCGGAGAGCTGGCCGATGGGTTGCGAGGGGCCCTGGGCGCGAACGTCGAGGCGCTTCATCCAGTCGCGGGTGGTGTCCAGTTGGCGGCGCGAGCTGACAAAGCCAAACTTCGTGACCGGTTGATAACGCGTGACGGTGAGGTTGTCCGCGATGGTTTGTTGCAGCATCAACCCCTCTTCCTTGCGGTTTTCGCTGAGAAGTCCAATTCCTTCCGCGAGCCGTTTGCGTGGCGAGGCCTGGCAAGAGGAGCGGGAGAAAACCGCCACGTGACCTGTCTCCAGGCGGTCCAGGCCGAACACAACCCGGAGGGTTTCGGTGCGGCCCGCGCCAATCAATCCCGCCACGCCAAGAATCTCCCCGGCGCGCAAAGTCAGGTTCGCGCTGCGCGGTTTGCGCGCGCCCGCCAGGCTGTCCAGCGCCAGCACTGGCTCGCCGATCCCGTGCTCGGAACGAGGATAGATCGACTCCACTTCGCGGCCAACCATGTGCCGGATGATCTCGTTGACATTGGCGGTTTTCATGTCGCCGGTGGCGACGCTCTCCCCGTCGCGCAGGACGGTGTAGCGGTCGCAGATGGCCTGGCATTCCTCCAGGAAATGGCTGATGTAAATGAGGCTGACGCCCTTGTTGGCCAATCTGCGGATGGCACGGAAAAGGTTTTCCGTGTCCACGCGCGTGAGGCTGCTCGTCGGCTCATCCATGATCAGCACCTTCGGCTGATGAACGAGCGCGCGGGCGATCTCCACCACTTGCTGCTCCGCAATGGTGAGGCGGTTGATCGGGCAATCGAGGGGGATCGACTCGTGGTGCAGCTCCGTAAGCGCCTGGCGCGCGAGCTCGCGGCGTCTGGCGCGGTTCAGCCAGCCCCAGGCACTGGGCTCCTCGCCCAGGACGATATTTTCCTCCACAGTCAAATGCGGCGCGAGATTTAACTCCTGATAGATCATCGCAATGCCGCAGCGACGCGCGTGGAGCGGGTTGCCCGGGTTGTAAGTCTCGCCATCGATCCGCAGCTCGCCCGCGTCCGGTTGGTGGGCGCCGCTGAGGATCTTCATCAGCGTGCTCTTGCCCGCGCCGTTCTCGCCGATCAGCGCGTGCACCTCGCCGGGCGCGACGGAGAGGCGGACGCGTTTGAGCGCGCGGGTCGCGCCAAACGACTTTTGCACGTCCCGCATTTCGAGGCGGGGGGTCATGGCAGATTAGCGCGAGGAGACCAATGAATGCAGAGGCGGATCATGGTTTTTATAATATCACCAAAAACGGCTCGACGCATCCCTCGGTTCCTGATCGCAGGGAGGACGATGGCGCTAGTTTACGGAGAGCACCCGAACCAACCCACGCGGTCGGGGCGAGGCTCCGCCGAGCCGCCATCACCGCGAAGAACGATGAACGAATCGATGGCAGAGAAAGGCCGCTCACTTCAAATACTTCTCGATGGGCGGATAGAGGAGATCCTTCACGTCCGCCTGGTCCATGTTTTCCTTGGTCACCAGTGTCACGCCGGTGTCGATCCGTTTCTCCACCGGCTTGCCTTGCAGGTGCTCGACCATGGTCATCACACCTTTGTAAGCCATGAAGACGGGGTTTTGGACCACGAGGCCCTGAATATCGCCGTTTTTGAGGTCAAGCACCGACTGCGAGCCGGAATCGAACCCGACCATTTTCACTTTGCCGCCCGCCTTGCCGATGTCGCGCAATGCCTTGGTCATGGCGATGGTCGGCGGCTCGCACGGCGCAAAAATGCCGTCCACCTCGCGACCGAAACGGTTGAGGAGATTCTGCGAGGCTTGGTAGCCGGTCTCGCGCGTGGGGCCGGAATATTGGTCGGAAGAAATCAGTTTGATGCCAGGGAACTTTGCAATGGCTTCCAGAAAACCGGCCTCGCGCGCCTCGGTGCTGGCCGAGCCGACGGCATAGCGCAGCAGAATCACATTGCCCTTGCCGCCGAGAAGCTTGGCCAAATGCTCGCCCGCGAGAACGCCGCCCTTGTGGTTGTCCGTGGCGACGAAGCTGACGTATTTGTCCGACTTCAAATCGGAGTCGATGATCACCACCGGCACCTTGGCGGCGGTGGCGTTATCGACGGGGCGGACCAGCGCTTGCGAGTCCAGCGGGGCGAGCACGATCCCATTCACACGGCGGGTGACGAAATTCTCGACGGTTTGGATTTGCTGGTCGCGGTCATCCTCGCGGAGGGGGCCTTTCCAAATCACGTTTACCTTGATGCCCTGGGCGGCAAGCTCGTCGCGGGCCTTGAAGGCGCCGGCATTGACCGACTTCCAAAACTCGTGCGTGGTGCCCTTGGGAATGACAGCGATGGTGTAATTCTTGTCGGCGGCTTGTCCAGGCGCGAGCGACCCCAAAAGAGTACAGGCCAGGACCAGCGCGGTGAGTGATTTCATGGGCGCAGCCTAGGAAAACACCGCGCGGCGATCAAGGCTTTCCCTTTTTGGATGTGGCACGGCTCCGCAGGTTAGCGCCGGT
>CAZMLP010000257.1:0-5753 GCA_964566745.1 uncultured Verrucomicrobiota bacterium
AGGCCGCGAGCGGAAATCCGCCGGTTGAGCACACAACAAGCAAACCGAAAATCCGGCCAAGGCTCCGGGCGATGGGGGGGAACAAATTCATTAACGCTTGAGATTGTTGCTTTGCTGCATCATCTCGTCGGCGGCCTGAACCGCCTTTGAGTTCACCTCGTAGGCGCGTTGGGCGACGATCAAATTGACCATTTCCTCGACGACCTTGACGTTCGACATCTCCAAATAGCCCTGGGCCAGTGTGCCGAAACCATTCTCGCCGGGGTTACCGATTTCCGCCGCCCCGGAGGCCGGCGTTTCCTTGTAGAGGTTGCGCCCCATGCTCTCGAGGCCGGAGGGGTTGTTGAACCGGATCAACTGCACCCGGAAGGTTTGCTTGCCACCCGAGCCGGAGGTGGTCACCTCGCCATTGGGCGAAATGGTGACAGAGGTGGTCCCCTGGGGAATTGGCTGGAAACCGCCTTGCAGCGGCAAACCGTCGCTGGTGGTGATGCGTCCGTCCGCCGCGGTCTTCAAGGCGCCGTCCCGGGTGTAGGCGAGGGTTCCGTCCGGCATTTGCACCTGGAAAAAGCCGTCGCCTTGAATGGCAACATCCAGCTTCTCGCCGGTTTCGGTCAACTCGCCGTTGGTGAAAATCTTGGAGGTCGCCACCGCGCGCGAGCCGTGGCCGACTTGCATGCCGGTGGGAACCATGTTGCCGCCGCCCGCCTCGGAACCGGCGGAACGGGTGGTTTGATACAGCAGATCCTGAAACTCGATTTTGCTCCGCTTGAAGCCGGTCGTGTTGACGTTGGCGAGATTGTTCGCGATGACGTCGAGGTTCAATTGCTGGGATTGCATCCCGGCGGAGGAGGAGTAAAGGGCGCGGAGCATGATTAGGAAGTCGGGTTGCCCAGCTCGGAGATGGCGCGGGACATGCGGTCGTCCTGCGTCTGAATCACCTTCTGGTTCGCCTCGTACATGCGCATGGCCGTGATCATGTTGGCCATTTCATGGACGGAGGAGGCGTTGGAGCTTTCCAGGAAGCCTTGGCGAAGATTCGGGCTGGTGGCGTCGGTTTGTTGCAGCGCGGGATTGTCCGCGAGGAAGTATGCCCCGCCGGTGAGGGTGAGCAATTCGGGGCGGTCGAACTCGACGAGATGAATCTTGCCGCGAATGTCGTTGCCTTGGCGGACCTCGCCCTCACGCGAAATCACAATCGGATCGCCGTTGCGCGGATCGAGTTGGATCGGACCTTTCATTCCCATCACCGGATACCCGGCCTTGTTCACGAGCGTTCCCTGGGAATTCATCTGGAACGATCCGTTGCGGGTGTAGGTCGTGCCGCCATTGGGCAGTTGCAACTCGAAGAAGGCCTTGCTCTCGAGCGCGACATCGAGTTTCTCGCCGGAGAAGGTCAGTTCGCCATTCTGGAAATTCGTGGTGGCCTGGGCCTTGGAGAGAGTCAACCGTTGGAGGGATCCTGCGGGCGCGTTCTGCTGGGCGAGCAGGCCCGCTTGAATCGCCGCGAAAGAAACGTCCTGCTTTTTGTAACCGACGATCGAGGCGGAGGCGAGGTTCTCGCCAATGACCTCTTGCCAGCGATTACTCGCATTGAGCGCCGCCGCCGCCTGATACACACTGACATTCATTCCGAAAACCAGCGAAGCAACGGGTGTGCCACTGCGAAAAACCCCTCATTTGCAACGAGTTTTGAGAATTATTGGAGTTCAAGAGGCAATTGCTGCCCGGCAGAGCGGGCCGGGGGAAGAAGAATTTTCCAGACGAAGAGCAGCCACCGCAACGCGATTTGGCGCACTCAATAGACGCAGTCCAACTCGATCGTTTGACCGCAGGCGCAACGGATTTGGATGCAGGTGACGCGGTCGCCGTCGCGATGAACGGTGAGTTTCGGCCTGGCTTCGCAGGGCGTGGATGCTGGATTGGCGGACTCGGAGGGAGAATGGAACGCGTCTTTCACGTGCAGGGACAAGGCTTGGAAAACCGCGCCATTGTCATTTCCAGAAATTACCTGCACGGGGGACGATCCGGCGCCGGCGGGACGGGTGGCCGGGGCGGAGGGGGCGAGCAAAGGGACAAAAGAGTCGGTCATAGCGAGCCTGACTTGGCGGAGGTCATGGACGGGCCGGGCTGGCCGACCTTCAGTAACACCGCGACCCGCCGGTTGACCTCGGCGTCGGGCGGATAATTGGGCATTGGTTGGGTGTCGGCAAAGCCGGCCACCTTGCGAATCTGGGTGCCGGCGACACCGTGCGTCATCAAGGTGCGGCGCGCGGCATTTGCCCGGTCGGCGGAAAGCTCCCATTTGTTCTCGATTTCCGCCGGGGTGACGGCGTGCTCGGTGTGTCCCTCCAGTTCCACGAGGAACGTGCGGTAGCGGGAGATTTCCCAGGCGAGGGTCGAAAAAACCCATTGGCCGTATTGGGTCAGGCGGCTCTCCTTTGCCTCAAAAACCGGTTTTCGCGCGCGGTCAAAGACGCTGATGCGCAGTCCCTCCGGGCTGAGTTTCATCTCGACGGTGCTGTTTTCCGCGTCGTCAACCTCGCTTTTCAGAGTGCGGGTCAAGTCCTCGTTGAGTTTGCGCAACATGGCCAGTTCGATGGCCGAGGAGGCGCTTTGGGTGGCGCCGTCCCCCTTGCTACCGCTGTTGACGTCCTTGCCCTCCTTCGGGATCATGCTGGTCGGTCCCTCTTTGCCAATGGCATAGGGCTGGCGGAAAGCGCGCTCGACCGCCTCCTTGATCTTCTCATCCTGGGCGGTCAGCCAGAGCACCAGGAAGAGCGCCATCATCGCGGTGACGAAGTCCGCGTAGGCCACTTTCCAGGCGCCGCCGTGATGACCATGACGTTTTTATGCCATGAGAGGATTACTTGCCGATCGACTTGATCATCGCGTCCAGCTCGTCCGCGCTCGGCTTGACGTCACTGCTCAAACCGCGACGAGCGACCTCGACCGCCATGACCGGCGCCATGCCATTGGCAAAGCCGACAATGGAGGACGAGATGCACTTGAAATACGCCATTTCCGCCGCGCCATTGAACTCCATGTTCACCGCGAGCGGGTTGAGGAAGCCGTAGGAAATCAAGATGCCCAAAAAGGTTCCGACCAGCGCGGCGGCGACGTGCGTGCCGATTTCCTCAATGGGGCCGTTAATTGCGGCCATCGTCACCACGATGCCCAACACGGCGGCAACGATCCCGAAACCGGGCATCGCGTCGGCGGTTTTGGTGAGCACGCTCGTCGGCCGGTGATGCTCCTCCTCGGCGGCGTCCAGCTCGACATCGAGCAACAGCTTTAATTGGTCGGGCTTGATTTTGCCGTCGATGATTGGTTTGAGACCATTGCAGAGGAACTCGATGGCGTGATGGTTTTTCAGGAAGGAGGGATACTTGGTGAAAATAGTGCTGGTCTTGGGGTTCAACACGTGGTCTTCCAGCGCGATCATGCCGTTGCGGCGGCCGAGCAGAAACAACTCGTAGAGTGCCTTGAGCAATTCCTCATACGCCTTCTTGCCATAAGGAGCGCCTTTGAGGGCTTGAAGAATGCCGGCGAGAAGGTCTTTGATCACCTTGATGGGGGACATGATGATCAACGCGCCGAACGCCGCGCCGCAGATGATCACGAACTCGGAAACCTGAATGAGCGCCCCGACCTTGCCATGCGCCATGGAAAAGCCGCCCAGCACGGACGCCATCACAATTACGCAGCCAATGAGAATGACCATAGATGCAGGGGGCGAGCGCGCTTACGCGGGCATCGTGTCGTGACGTTGCAGATAGGATTTGATCGAGGCGATGGCCTGCGCGTGAATCTGGCAGATCCGGGATTCCGTGAGGCCGAAAGCCTCGGCAATCTCGCGCAACCGCATGTCCTCGAAATAATAAAGCGCGAGCACCTTGCGCTGCACCTCGGGCAAATGCTCGAGACGGTCGGCAATTAAACGGGCCAACTCATGGCGCGAGGCCAGCTCGACCGGGTCTTCCTGGCGGTTGTCCGCGAGACTTTCGTATTGGGAGGGTGAATCGTCATTCTCGAACTGGCTGGCGGCGTCGAGGCAAATGAACGTGGCGGGCTTGATTTCCTCCAGCCATTCCTCGTATTGGGCGGGCGTGAGGTCCAGCGCCTTGGCCACCTCGGCCTCCGTGGGAACCCGACCTTTTTCTTGCTCCAGCGCGGCCATCGCGCCCTGGACCTTGCGGGCCTTTTCGTGCACCGAGCGCGGCACCCAGTCCATCCGGCGCAATTCGTCGAACACCGAGCCGCGAATGCGCAGGCGGGCGTAAGTTTCAAAGGAGGTGCCGTTCTTGACATTGAAATTTCTGACCGCGTTCAGCAAGCCGGCGAGACCGGCGCTGTAGAGGTCCTCGATGTCCACATGCGAGGGCAGGGTCATCGCCAGGCGGCCAACGACGGTCTTCACCAACGGCAGGTACTGGCGGACAATTTCCTCCTCCAGCGGGGTGCCGTGGGAAGACTTCTTGTACCGCTGCCAAAGCTGGGCATGTTTGGCGCGGCGCTCCGAGACGGACATGGTCTCTTCATCGGCAGGAGTGGGGCAGGCAATCATAGATTACAAATTACGGCTTTTTGGTTTGGGCGGCGGACTCGGCCTTTGCCCGGGCAAGGGCGACGCGCTCGTGCTGAACTTGTTGCAGGCTTCTCATCCAGACCCCTCCCCACCAACGGAGCATCACACCGGAAACGTAGGCCGCCACGGAGGCGTGCCAGAGAATTGAGGGCCAACCGTTCTGTTGAGCCAACCCCACCGCCAGCCCAATCAGGAAGCCAAGCAACCCGCCAAGTATCATGAACATTCTCATATTTGCCGAACGCAATTAGCGTCCAAGCAACCGGCTTGCCACCCGTCGGTTGGCCCGGTACGGACTGTCGTAAGTCCCTTTCTTGCAAGGGAATTGGCGGTCGAGAAGTTTGTCGGCAGTCGCGACTTGAAAGTCACCGGGAATATTTTGCCCAGCGCAGAGAAAGCGGAGGGAGAAATTTGTGCCCAAGGCCAAATTCCACAATTTACCCCAGCGTGTCTCCTCGTCGAGGTGGGTCACAATGAGGTCCGTGACACCCAAAGCGGAGAAAGCGCGAACCTGCGAAAGAAGCAAATGACTGTCATAGGCCCCGTTCAGAACCAAATGGATTTCAGCCCCGCTCCACTGCTGCACGCGTCCCGCCAATTCGCGCAAGACGGATTGGTCGTGCGCGGCGACGCCGGGAAGGTCAAAAAACTCAATATCAGCGGGTGTCCCGCTGGTGTCGGCCGGCCAGGAGCGCTCGACCGGGACGCCGAGGATCTCCGCGTGAACACTGAGTGACTCGGCGGTGTTGGCGGTGCGGCCGTCCAAGCGCCAAACGCGGGCGAGGCGTCCTTCCAAAAGGACCGATTGAGTAAGCCACTGGCAAAGGGCGGTGGATTTGCCAGAACCGGGCGGTCCGATGAAGACGTGCCGTCGGCAATTGGCATCCCCTTTGGCGGGCCGCCAGAGGCCCGCCAGGGCTTCGCGCAGGACGGTTAGCTCCTGTTGCCAGGAATCGGGGGGTGTCATGCCATGGCGGGCGAATATCGCTTCCATGACACGGTTCATCGGCAGGGGCAGCAAACCGGTGTCCTTTAACAAATTCTCGACCTTCCAGCCATGCGCGGGCGGGGGGTCGCCCGGTTCAACCGAGGAAAGAGGCTCTTCGAGAGGCGTTAACAGATCCAGCGAGGGCTGGGGAAGGAACGATTCGCGCGGGGTGACTTG
>CAZMLP010000258.1:0-2454 GCA_964566745.1 uncultured Verrucomicrobiota bacterium
GTCGTAGTCCAGGTCGAGGGTGTACCATTCACCGCCGCCCTGGTAGGTTTTAGCCTGGACGTAAATCACCTTGGAAGCGATCTGTTCCAATTTCGTGTAGGGGTCCTCCAGGAAATTACCCGTGTCCATCAACGCGCCCAGCCAAGGGGACGGGCTTTCACTCAAGACACGCAGCAAGCCCTCGGGCGTGCGGGTGAGTCCCCAATGGTTCTCCATCGCGAGTGTGACGCCGCATTCTTCGGCCTTCGGCAGCACCTTCTGGATGCAGTCCCGGCACCACTTGAAGCCATCATCCTCCGTGTGGCCCGGGGTGATCGGCTCGACGCCGCGCGCCTTCATGAGATCATCGAAGCTGGTGATGGTGTTCCAACGACCTGAGTTGAGGCGGATGCAAGGGATGCCCAGCTCGTAGGCGATCTCAATGCATTTGATTGTGTGGTCCACTTCCTTTTGCAGAAACGCGGGATCGGGATCGACGAAATCCTGGTGGATGGAGAGGCAAACCAGATCCACACCGCGCCGGAAGGCGTGCTGCTTCAATTTGCGAAGGTAGGAGCGGTGATCGGCGGTCAGCGGCTCGCGCTCAGGGAGGTCCATCTGGCGGTGCAGGATGTCCAGACCCGCCGCGCCGGTGTCCGCGACCTTGTCGATCACCGTGTCGATGGTGACCTTTTGGTTTTTCGCGAAATGCCAGTAGGAGTAGGAACAGACGCCGAACTTGACGGGCGATTTCGCGGCGGTCTCGGCGGCCACGGCAACCGGTGCTTTGGCCACGGTGGCAAGCCCCGCAGTGGCGGCGGCAGCGGTGGCGAGGAAGGAGCGGCGACTATTCTTCATGCAAGAAATGGATTAACCGACGGGACCCGCAACGGAAAGGCGAAAATCTTCCCCGGGGGACGACTTGGGAACGTCGGCGCGGCCCTCACTACGAGCGAGACTTGATTACGGCGGAAGGCCGGGTTGGGGGCACACGCGGCTTGCGTGTGGCTTTGGCGGCTCGCCAAAGAAACTTTGGCTTTCCTCGATGGCTGAGAGACAGGGTTTGGCGGGCTGCCAAACCCGAGGGGCCAGCGGCAGGCACTCCCAAGACAAACCGTAACGCCCGGCCCCACCCGCCTCCGCTCTAAAAGGCGGGAATCGTCAAGATGCGCCATGACGAGCTCACTCACGGGAGGTTGTTGAGTTGGTGGATTCGGTAAAAACGGTTGCCGCCTGGCGCGTTGGTGTCGGTAAACGTCTGTAGATTATTGTTGCCGCGCAAAGAGGGAGCCGCTGGCTGCCAGACTCCCGGGGCGAGGGAACCCGTGACCTCAAGCACATTGCTGATGCCCGGTGGACTGCGGAACGACACTGTCACCCGATCGGTGAAGGTTTGCACAGATTCAATCCGCAGCCCGGCGAGGAACTTCACATGCAACACGTCGGATGGAAGATGGATTGGGCCGCCGCCCGCGCCGTTGGTCGAAAGATCCACGAGCCGAAAACCGACGATATAAATCCCTGGCGCGCTGGTGGTGAACTCCCGCCCGTGGATATGGCCGTAGGGGTCCGCGCCCGGCTCCCCGTGATTTTCACTAATCACGAGATTATTCGCCCCTTTCGTCGTGCCAACCGGCACACTAAAGGTCAGCGCTCCAAGATCACTTTCGCCGTCACCCTCCCAGAAGGCGAAACTGCCGCCAGGAGGTCCCGCGACACTCACCACTTGAACCGCCAGCCGGGAGCCGAACGCGGCGTGCCCCTGAATGGGGCCGCCGTTGGGGATCGTTCCGGCGAGCGCCGAGAACGTCAACGCGTCACCGCGGTAATAGCCCGCGTTGAGGCCATTCGTGCGGAGGATTTGAGGCAGCGCGTTGCCGTTGGCGGCGTCGAACAGAGCGCCGTTGCTGAATGAAAGTTGATCATTTTGGTTGGTCCCGACGGCACCGCCGTAGATGTGCGTATCGGCGCGGGCCGGAAACAGAAACCCCAGGCCAAACAGGGACACGATGCACGCAACGGCCATTTTTTGGTGACGCCCAACTCCCGCCGGTGACGATGGAATGCCCTCCGATGCCTTGATTTGCCTTGAATCGCCATGATTGGCACTATTTTGGGAATGCCCCCTTTTCGTGTCCGGCGCGCGAAAGGATACCTTGATTGACCTTGAATAAGACGAAATGAGCAGGAAGAGGCGGATCATCCACCCCTCAAGAAGGAGGGTGGGAATATGTGCGCTGGCTTCCGGGAACCTTGATTCGCCTTGATTGGCCTTTGCGGCCCGCAACCGCGGCTTGTCCAGCACTCCGCGGAGAGATGAAACCATGCCTTGATCTGCCTTGATTGAACTTACAGGCGCCTTCCGGGCTTCCTGTGCATGGCCGGCGGCCGGCCGCTCAATCTCAGCTCGGAGGCTTGATTTGGCTGGAATCCCCTTGAATTCTCCGCCAACTCCACTCGTCGTCTGATTGCAAT
>CAZMLP010000259.1:0-10012 GCA_964566745.1 uncultured Verrucomicrobiota bacterium
GTTGCGGTGATTGCTATTCCCGCCGTGGCGTTGCCGGGCAAACTGACCGACAAATGCGTGACGGCTGCCGGAGTAACCGTCACCGTGCCGGACCCTGTGAGGGAAAGGTTCACCGTGTCGGTGGCCGTCACCGACCGCGCCCCGGCGGTTCTCAACGTTACCCCGCTCGTGAATGTATGGACCCCGTTGTCGCCGGCAACGAAGGTGTAATCCGCCGGCACCTCCGCCACGCCATCATTGCTCGTGAAATGCGCCGTGCCGGTGTGGTCGAACACGGTGTTGTTATTCACGTCCAGGGCGGTGACCGTCGCGGTGACCGCCGTCCCTGCTGTGGCGGAGCCAGGCAAACTGACCGTGAAATGGGTGGCGGGTGAGCTGACTTGGGCCGCGCTCGGATTGGTGAAAGAGAACGTTAGGACCGCGTTGTTTCCGGCCGCGTCTTTAATATCGCCTCCATTCAACGTCAAGGGTGAGGCCAGGGCAACGCCGTCACTGTCAAAATCGCCCGTCTGCACCGTGTGGCGGAACACGATCGCCGTGCCGGGGCTGCCCGACTGGTAGGTCGCGTTTTGCGCGGTTGCGCCAATGACAATCGGCAGCCGTGGCGAGCCGGTCACCGTCACGCTTTCGGAGAAATTCACCGTGAAATCCAGGTTGTCACCCGGATGATAAACGCCACTCGCGGGGGCTGAAATACTGTTGATCACCGGCGGGGTCGTGTCCGCGATGGTGATGGCGAGGCTTTTGGTCCCGGTTCCATCGTCATTGATGGCTCCAACAGTCACGTTGAACGTGCCGGCTTGGCTCGTCGTGCCGCTAATCACGCCGGAGGAACTGTCCAGGGCAATGCCGGCGGGAAGTGTGCCCGTGACGCTGAAGCTCGCGGGTTGTTCGGTGGCGGTGATCGTGTACGTGAACGCGCTGCTGGTGTCGCCGCTGGCCGTGCCGGAACTGGTGACGATCGGGATGCCGGACCGGACGAGCGTCATGCTCTGCACATTGTTGCCATCTTGGGTGAAATTGCCCGTCCCCGTGAGAAAAAGGGAAGCGGCGCCCCCGGAGAATTTGTAGATCCCTTTCACACCGCCGCGGTTGTAATAATAGATGCTCGTTCCCGCCGCGTCCGCCATCGCCGCCACAGGCGCCGCGCTATCCGGCAGACTGCCCGTCGCCACAATTTGGGTGAGGGAACCGTCACCCGGACTCAGCCGGAAAATGCCGTTGGCGTCCGAGACGATCAGCGCGTCATTCGCGTTGTCATAGGTCATGAAATTGGCCCCGGCAAGTTTGCCGCTGCCCAGCAGATTGGAACCGATGGCGGTGCGATCGCCATTGGAGGCCACCGCGTATAACAAAATGTTTGTGGGATCGGAGGAATGGTCCTGGTCGAGGATATATACCTGGCCCAGCGGCGACACCGCGACTCCCACCACCGCGGTCAACGTTCCACCCGTGCCGACCCCGTCGCCCGTCAGATACGAGCGGTCGCCCGAGACAGGGTCGATTTGCAGAACACCCGCGGGGTAGGGCGAGATTGGAATTGAGGTTTGCGTGCCATAGCCGCGACCGACGAGGATTTTGCCGGTCGCGGGGTTCCACGCCATCGTCGCGTCGGTGGCGTTGGTCAGGGTTGTGTTGGCGTCCCCCGATCCCCGCGCCGCGCCACTCACCAGGGCGACGGTTCCGGAACCGGGGTCCACAGAGTAAACCGCGTCCACGAAGCTGCCGCCGTCCGCGTTGACTTTGTAATTGTAAAAATAAACTCGCGACGGGCCCGGCGCGATGACCATGCGCGGCGCGTCAAAATCAGTGCCACCACTGGCAACGGCGGTGTTCACCCCCGCGCCAGACACTTGCCAGATGCGGCTGGTGTTTGCGGCGCTCCCGGCATCGGGAATGATCACCTCGTCCGGTTGCAACGCGGCCGCGGCGGCGAGAAACGTCAGCGCGAAGAAGCCGAAAAGGATTGCCCCCGGCCGGGCAAATCGTTTCGCGATGACGATCCCGGTCGGGTTATGCGGGAGGGGAAACACAGGTCAATTGCGCGAGGGAAATATCCCCTCCAGCGCGATGATGTAATTGATCCCCAAAAAAGGGTCCCGCAAGGAGAGGGGCAGGCCGCTGCCCGCCACTTGCACCGCGGACGCCGCCATCAGGCTGTCCGCGCTGGACTCGTAATAATGAGTTTTTCCCGCGCCAGGATTGCCGAAGAAACTGTTGTCCGGAGTCGCGCCGTTGGCGGCGCCGCCGTCGCACTGGATCAAATGGCTGTGCGGGGGCAAATTGGCAGTGAGCAGAGTGACAGACTCGGTTCCACCGGTCTCGCCCAAATCAATCGGGCCAAGCCCCTGTCCCGTGCCGCACTGGACGGGAACCCGACCCCGAAGATCCGGCAGCGCGAAAGTGTTGATGCCATCCCCGCCGTAAGTGGTTCCGAGGATCGCAAAAAGCGCCTGGTTTTGAAGGATCGGCAAAAGCTGGCCGTCACAAAAAGCCCAACTCGCGGGCGCGAAATTGCCCGCAAAGAGCACGATATTGCCAATAAATGGGTTAACCATGAGTCGTGCTGGCTAGTTCCGGCTGGGGAAAACCCCATAAAGGCAGATGATATAGTTCAACCCCAGAAACGGCGGGCGATTTGAAAACGGGATGCCGCTCCCCGTCACGCTCGTGGCGAGCGGATTCATGATGGAGCCGTGACCGTCCGAGTAAACGTTTGCCCCCGCCCGGCCTTGGGAGCCGGGAAAATTATTCACCGGGGAAGACTGTGATGCCGAGGTGCCGTTGCACAGGATCAAGTGGTTGTGGGGAGGCAGGTTCGAGGTGAGAATCGTGGTGTTTTCCACTCCCGCCATCTCACCCAGGACAATTTGGCTTAACCCCGGCCCTTGTCCGGCGCCAATCGGCGAGCGGCTTTGGAGGTTGGGCAAGGCAAAATTCGTCTGCCCATTGCCTCCATAAGTCGTCCCCAGGATGCTAAACAAAGCCGTGTTCTGGGAAATTGCCATAATTTGGCCCT
Source organism: uncultured Verrucomicrobiota bacterium (assembly GCA_964566745.1). Lineage (GTDB taxonomy): Bacteria > Verrucomicrobiota > Verrucomicrobiia > Limisphaerales > CAZMLP01 > CAZMLP01. The sequence goes on from CAZMLP010000259.1 coordinate 3,020, forward strand.
GGCAAAGGGCCCAATTTTTCGGCGCGAAATTGCCCGCGAAGAGAACGATGGTGCCGATAAACGGTTGGTCCATGGTATGAGATAAGTAAAGACGCGGCGCGCTTTGAATCGGATCGGCTGTAAAAGGTTAGGAACTCCGCAACGCAAAGCCCGGCTTCCAAGCCCACCCGCGCCACATCCCTGTCTCTAACAGATTTTGACGCTTCTGTCGCGGACAAAATGGCTGGTTCCAAGGCGTTACTTCCAACCCGTGGATACTGCGGCCGCGCGTTTCAGTCCTTGGCTGTTGACCGCTTCAATGGTGTTTGGAAGCGTTCCAGATCGGTCGGAGGAAAGTGTGATCTCAAAGCGGCGCTCGTCCCCGGCGTTAAGGTTACCGATCGTCCAAACCGCCTTGCCATCTTGAATTACGGCCCCGGCAGCGCCGAGAATCTTGGCCGGGCCTGGATTGTCCGTCAGCACAAGGCCGGTCAATTTGGTGTCGCCCGAATTAAAGAGCGTGATTTGGTAACGTGCGATTTGGCCGATGGCGGCGGTGGAATCGCCGGTCATGGTCAATGTGAAGTCGGTGGCGGCAAACGTGACACACAACTCGTCATTCGCCTCGTCTTTGGTGGCTAACGACTTGATGTTGAGCTTGCTGCAAAGCTTTCCCCGGGCGCTCGCTTGAAGAATTATCGGGAAACTGCGCGCCTCGCCGGGACCGAGATCGCCCACTTTGAACTTGGCGTCCAATTCCGGGTGCAAGCAGGACAACCCCGCCGGCAGCTCGTTGGTGATCACCACATCCTTGGCCAGCACCGCGCCGTGATTGGCAATGTTCACCAGAATGGCGACCTCCGAGCCGACCTCAGCCACCTCCGGCCCGGACTGGCTGATGCTGAGCGCCGGTTTGGCCACAAACAGACTCGTGGCGGCCCGGCGGTCTGCGCGGGCAGTGGCCCCGGAAAGAAACTTTCCCTCCTGCTCCGCCTTGAGCCAAACCTTGATCGTCCGGCTCTCGCCTTGATTCAAGAGGCGGAATTTCCAAAGCAAGTCCCGATCATTGACCTCCGCCGAAGGTTCGGATCGGACGTGCTTCGCGCCTTCCGGCAATTGATCCTCCACTTGGATGTTCCCGGCCGCCACCAACGCCGTTACTTTCAACTCGTATGCAAATTCCTCGCCCGGCCGGATTTCCGCCGGGGCGGTCTTGGTGAGCAGAAGGATCCCGGTGTTCAACTCGGCGCGAGACTCCTTCTTTTGATCCGATTGGGGCTTTTTGGCTGGACGACTCAAGGCGGGATATTTCCCCGGGGGTGGCAGTTGACTTGCCACCAGGGGCAGTTGGCCAAGCAACCCCGCCACCAGCAGCCAAAACATCCAAAGCTGCTCGCCGCGCGCGAGTTTCAAATACGAAAACACAACAAATTTGCGACCCATTCGGGCCCGGTCAACGTTACTTGGGAAATCGCCCATCCGGCAATCAAGGCTTCCGCTTTCGCCGCCGCACGAGGCGGCGTTGCAGCGGCGGCGGGTCGGAGAAAGGTATGCGGCAGGAAAATTTGAGACAATCATGATTTTCAACGAAGAAAGTCGCAACTTTGCGCCCGCGAATGGTGTAGAAAGAATGAACGGGCGCCGATATTGCTTTGTCAGCAAGACTAACCAAATTGTCACAATGGCCAATTTGCGCAGCCAGGCTGGTCGAGAGGGAACATGGCGGTTGACAAAAATGTGACATTTGCGTGACGATAACGGGATTGTTAAATCATTCTTTGGAAGCATGAAACTTGGGTCGATGGCATAACCAAGCGCGCTATGGAGCAGGACAAGCTGCAACTCCAGCGATTTGAGTTGAAATACATTGTAAGCGAGGAAGTTGCGCTGGCCGTCCGGGATTTTGTCAAAGGCTATCTGGAGATTGACGAATACGGGGCGTTGCGGCCCGACCTTTCCTACCCCGTCCACAGCCTCTATTTGGACTCGGAGGACATGTCCATCTACCACCGGACAATCAACGGGGACAAAAACCGGTACAAGCTCCGCATCCGCTACTACGACGACCGTCCCACCGCTCCCGTCTTCTTCGAGATCAAACGCCGGATGAACAATATCATCCTGAAGCAGCGGTGCGGCGTGAAGCGGGAGGGCTTGGATTGGGTGCTGGCCGGGCACTTGCCGGATCCCTCCCAACTCCTTTCCAAAGATCCCCGGCATGTTTTCGCGATCCAAAACTTCATCAATCTGATGATGCACGACCACGCCCGGCCCAAGGCCCACGTGTTTTACATGCGCGAGGCCTGGATCAGCCGGCACGACAACTCGGTGCGGGTCACCATGGATCGCAACGTTCTCTGCGACCCGGATTTCACCTCGCAATTGCTGGTGAAGACCAACAACCCCGTCGTGGTCTTCGGCAAGGAGGTCATTTTGGAATTGAAGTTCACCAACCGGTTTCCTGACTGGTTCGGCCACTTGGTCCAGGTGTTCCACCTGATGCAATGCGGCGCGGCCAAATATGTGGATGGTGTCACCCTGTTGGGCGAGCGGATCCCCAGTCGCGACCGCCGCATTAGTGGCGACCATCTGAGCGACGCCGCGCGAGGCGCGCGTGATCGCGCCCGGCAAATGGACCCCGAGGCTGTTACTCCTGCTTTATCATGAGCGATTGGTTGTATAGTGGCGATTACGCCGCCGTGCCGGTCAACATCCCGTTGACGGTGCTGGGGCTTTTGCTGGCGTTTTTGGGCGGTCATTTGATCGCGTGGGTTTACATGCTGACGCATTCGGGGCTGTCCTACTCGAAGTCGTTCGTCAATTCGCTGGTCATGATGTGCACCGTGGTGGCCTTGGTCATGATGGTGATGGCCAACAACCTGGTGACTGCGTTTGGACTCATGGCGGTGTTCGCCATTGTCCGCTTCCGCAACATCCTGCGCGACACGCTGGACACCACCTACGTCCTGGCTGTGATTGTCGTCGGCATGGCGTGCGGCACCCAGAAATTCGCCACCGCGGTGGTTGGTTGCGTGCTGATTTGCTCAATGCTGCTCTACCTCTGGTTCAGCGGTTTTGGCCGCCGTCATCGTTACGACGTCATCGTGAACATGCACTGGGGCCGTCCCCTGGCGGAGTTGCCGGACTTGTTCCGCTTGTTCCGCCGGCATGGCCGGAAGGCGATGTGCGCCAGCCAGCGCTCCAGCGACGCTTTCCAAGGGGTAGATCTGTCTTATCGCATCCTGTTGCGCGACCCGGAGCGCATGGAGGATTTGTTGCTGGAACTGCGCGCCTTGCAAGGCGTCTCGCGGGTTTCCGGACTGCGGGCCGAGGAGGAATCCGAACTTTAGTCGTCCATGGAAGCGTTGCCCCCCATCCCCACACCGTTCAAGATCCACATGCGCGAGCTGCGCTCGCGCTGGGTTCCGCCCGTGGCCTTCGCCATCGGCCTCATCACCGCGGTCATCCTCTGGCGCCAGTACGTCTATTCTCCCAGCACGGTCGGCGAGGTCGAGTCGGTCACCTCGAATGTCACCGCGCCCGCCACCGGAACCATTGCCGAGTTCAAGCTGGGCCGGCTGGATCACGTCTCCGCTGGCGATGTGGTGGCAAAAGTGGTCACCACCGAGCCCCGCATTCTGGAGGCGTCGCTGGCGGTCATCCGCGCCGAGGTGGCCCTGCTTCGCGCCAGCTCCGAGCCGCTTCTCGGGCCGCAACGCAACGCCATGGCCTATGAGCATCTGCGCCTGGACTACCTCAATGAGCGCATCGCCCTCGCGGCCGACCGCGTGAAGCTTCAATACGCCGAGACCGAGTACCAGCGCCTGGGCCATCTCCATGGCGAAAAATTGGTGACCGACGAGGTGCTGGAGCAATCACTGCGCAACCGCGACGGCCTCATTGTGCAGGTCGAGGAGCGGAACAAGATCGTGCAGGACATGGAGCCGTTATTGGAGGAGGCCCGGATTTCCAACATCAATCTCAACCAGGGCAACGGCCAGGAAACCATGCGCACCGCCTTGGCCGTCCAGGAGGAAAAATTGCGCCTCACCGAGGAGCAAATGAAGCCGGTCACCATTAAGACTCCCATTGATGGCTACGTCAGCGCGATCAACCATCGCAATGGAGAAAACGTCCCTGCGGGCAGCGCGATCTTTACCATCACCTCGGATCATCCGGAGCGAATCGTGATCTACTTGCGCCAGCCGGTCATGTTCGAGCCGCAAAAGGGCGCGCCGGTCGAAATTCGCACCCGCACTTCCCATCGCGAGACCGCCCGCTCGACCATCCTCGCGGTCGGATCAGGCTGGGAGCCAGTCGCCCGCGCAATCCAGCGTCCCGGTCCCAACGCGAGCGCCGAACTGGGATTGCCAATCCTCGTCGGCCTGCCGCCCTCCTTGCGCGTCCGCGCGGGCGAGCTGTTGGACGTGACGATTCTCTCCAAGAAGAATTGATCCGGGACGGTTCGGGCGTCGTCCCTTCCAGGCGAAAATTCCATCCTCAGCGAGGCGATGGCCTGGCTGTGGCCCAGCCCCCGGGGTTTACTCTGGAGGCGTCGATTCGCTCAACCCCAGTTCTCCGTAAATTTTCCCGTGCACAGGCAATAACAGCCGTCTGTGAACATGCAGTACGGACTCCCTCCGCCCGCGACGCTCTCCAATTCCTGGTCGCTTAACTCCTTCGACGCGACCCGGTCCCCGCCCAAAGGTGGCAGCAGGATGCCCGGACTGTCCCGATTCTCCGAGAATTGCACTTTGCCTCGTTGGGCGGGAGGAATTGGCAGACCGGCGGTCGATTCGATCACCCCATCCGGGTTCTCCAGGCAACGTTGTCGAAAGGAGCGGTCTTTTGCCGCCTGCCGGAAAATGGAGGTCAGGGTTTGTCCAAATTTTTCAGGTGTCCATGCTTCGCTCATAAATTCCTTTCACAACGGTCATCGGCAAACTGTCGCCAAGCACGGCCTATCCTCCCCTGCGAAAAAAAACAGGCGGTGCAAAGTCTTGGGGACGATGTCCGCTCAGGACAACAAGATCAACCTGATTCTTACGCTTTTGGCTGTCCAAACGCTCGTCCCGGCGTCCCGCAACACTTAGAGCGAGTTAATTAAATCTGTGGCCGTTTTTGGCAGGGACCGGTCGCCGACCGGTCCGGGAACGTCCAAGCAGCAAGATTTGCCAACGGTGCCGCCAAAGGCTTTTGTCTGTGGCCCCAGATTTGCCCGGACGGCTCAGCGAGCCGTCCCCACCTGGCGCCTGCCCGGCTATGTTTCCGGGGAGCCCACCCCGTCGGCGCGCGGCTACATAATTATTTAATTTGCTCCAGCCTAATCCACCCCCAGGAACGACGGCAGCCGCTCGGGATGCGCCAGACGCAGTAGCACATACCCGATTCCCGCGATTCCCTGGAACAAGCCGCAACTCTGGACCAACCCGTCCGCTCCCACGCACCCGTAAAACCGCCTTCGGCGCGCCTGGCCAATCATCGCGTTCGCCCGCCTGAGAATGTGCTCTCGCAAATCCGGCGATCCGCGCTCCAGAGCGGCAGTTTGCAGAATGTCGAGCAAACCGGCGTTGCCGCAGCAGGCTTGGTCTATCCTCCCCAGCGGCAATTCTGTCAGGGATGAAACGGCCGGCTCGCTGCCTTCGTCCTTCACTGAAAATCGCTCACAGCGAAGCTTTGCCAGCATGTCTCCTGGTTTGCCGTGACACCACCCGCCCATTGGCGAGACCGGAGGAAACTCCTCTGACTCCGCGCTTCCCGGTTCCATGCGAGCCTTGCTTGCCGAAGTTTCCTCAAACGCCAGCGCCTCTGCCGCGGCGTCTCGAAACGCGGCCATGCCGCAGGCCCGGAACAAGCTGCCCAGCGCATAGGCGCAGCCCGCGGCCCCGTGCGCAAACCCGGTGGGAAATTCCTGGCCGCTCTTCCACGCCAGTTGCCCGGCCGGCGTCCTGACCCGTTCCCGAATCATCCGCTGGCCCAATTCGATCCCCTTCTCGATCGCGCGCTTTTCTCCAAACTCTTTATGCACCGCCAGCAGACCCAGGATCGCCCCGGCATCGCCAAACATGACTTCAGCCAGACCGGTTTCGACCGGCGGCCACAGCAAAAAATCCTCCAGCAAAGCCAGCGTCCCGTGGCGGCATTGCTCGGAGTCGAGAAATCCAGCGCAACGACCCAGCCCGTAGAGCAGTCCGCCCATCCCCGTTGCCAACCCGGGACCGAAGCGCTCCAGGCCGCGTCTTGTCTCCCTCGTCTGGAGCGCGGCCAGCAAGGGCCTCAACGCGTCGCGGGCCAGGCCGCTCCAGGTTTCATCGCCGGTCACTCGTCCCAGGGCGCCACAAAAAAAAGCCACCCCGGTCGCTCCATCGTAAAGGGAATGTCCCAAAGCGGAAAATTGGAACCGGTCCGATTGCGGCATCAATTGGGGACCAAGCCAGGTCACTCCCTCCCCCACCCGAATGGCGCTGTCGCGGATCTGCACGGCAATCGCCTCGGCTTCCCGCAGCAAATCCGCTGTGGACAGGGCCACCCATTCGGCGTCGCATGGCGGGATGGACCGCGCCACGTTCTTGTGCGCCTTCAGTGGAAGCGTTCTGAGCGCGCCTTCAATCAGCGCGCATTGGCGTTCCTTGTCCTGGCGGGAGAGTGAATGAATCCGGCGGCGGCACGCTGAGAAACCGGACTCCGCAAAGTATTCCCGGACCTCTCCACCGCCCGCAAAGGTCAGGTGACAACGATCCACCGGAACCTCGAAATAGGGAATGTCCAGTTGCTTGAGGGCGGCGATTTCCTCTCGGGCGAACCCGGCCAGGTCCGCCGCTTGCGATCCCGTCGCTTGTTGCGCGGGCCGGTACATGCGGTTCAACACCTCGTCGCGGCGTTCGGCGGATTCCAACTCGTCCAGCCCGATGCCTGCTTGCAGTGCTTTGACGTATACCGAGGTGGGCCGGTGGATATACCGCATCTTTAGCCCCTGAAACCGGGCCAAAGGTCCGCGCTCGTCCAGCAGCCGGT
>CAZMLP010000260.1:0-1830 GCA_964566745.1 uncultured Verrucomicrobiota bacterium
GGCGTTTTTGGAGGCGCGCGCAATCCGGTCCGTCGATTTGGAGTCGGACGCCTTGCACGAGCCGCCGAAATTGTATGTTGGGCCTCTGTCCATAGTGGTCGTCGAGCGGGGCGAGCGAGTTGGTTTGCGCGTGCGCGATCCCGAGTCGCCCGCGCGCCGCGCCTTTCCAGGCTTCACCTATTTTCCATACTATCCGAAATGGCGGATTGAGGGGCGTTACGAGCCGTTGGACAAGCCGGTGACCATGAAAATTCCAGACGTGACCGGCAGTTCCGTGGAAATGCCGTGTCCCGGCTCCATTGTGTTTCGTTTTGGGGGCAAGATGCATCGCTTGAAGGTGCTGGAGGAACCGGACGAGCCCCGCCTTTTCGTGATTTTTCGCGACCGCTCCGCCAATTCCACCACCTATCATTCCGGCCGGTTCTTCTATGTCTCCCGCCCGGATGCCAGCGGTCGTGTGACGATTGATTTCAACCAGGCTTACAACCCGCCTTGCGCCTACACGCCGTTCGCCATTTGTCCCATTCCGCCGCGCGAAAACTGGCTGCCGTTTTCGGTCAACGCTGGCGAGCGCAAGCCGGTTGGGCGCCATTAATTAAGCCGCGTTTGAACGGTGACCGTTTCGACGCTCGCCCCGGTCTGATTTGGGCCGGTGTTAATTCGGCTTCAACCGCCTGCTGGAGGCGCCGGTTATGGGGTTAAACCATCGGAGATTCTCAAACCGTGGAAAATCAGAATCCGCCGTGTGCAAAATCGCGGCATGCTCAATGGCGATCGCCGCGATTTGTGCGCCAGTAACAAGGTTGCCGGCTGTGCCCGCCTTTTCCAGAATTTGAAGCACCTGTTCCATATGGTCCGGGCGGGTCTCAAGAATCTGTGCCGGCGGTTGCGACAACCAAGACCGAACGTGCCGGGCAACGTCGGTCGCATGCATCGGATTTTTGAACTCCCGCGCGTTTGTGCCGACACGGAGAAAGCCGAAAACGACCACCAGTGGCAGGCCAATTGGCTCGTCGCCGGACAAGCATTCTTCCCACCAAGCAGCCGCTGCCTTGTGGAAAGGAGAGCTGAGATCATAAGCTCAAAACCGGAACGTGACCCACGTCGAAAAATAGTCCACGTCTGCTCCGGGAGTGGTTTCCTTTAGAAAATCCCCGGCAAAGAAGTGGGCATAATCCGCCGTGAACTTGAAGTGCCGGTCGATCTGCCATTCCAGTGTGACCTCCGTCTGATGTCCCACATAGCGCGCCTGGCTGGTTTTTCCCGATTGGACCAAGTTCACCGCCGGGCCGTATATGCCGTCGTGGATGCTTTCCCGCCAGAAGCAATCCCACGCCAATACCAGCCCCAGATTCTTTTGCAATTCCAAGTCCAGTTCCGGGTGCGCGTCGATGTGGTTCGCCGGCCCGATCAACGCCGGTTCGCCAAAATAGGCGCCACGCGGAAACAGCGGATTGAATGTTTGGAGATTGGAACTGCCCGGATTTTGATCGCCACTGGTCATGTCGGCCTTGAGACCAAGGCGAGGATGAAGCGGCGCGCTTTCAAACGTGAATCCAGTCGCGGACGCCGCAGTCCAAGCTTGAATTTCTCCGGCACCGAAAGAGCCGAACTGCCACACAAACTCGAAGTTGTAATCCCACCCGGACTTGCGGCCCCAAATCCGCGTCCCGACCGTGTGGCGCAACTCGTCCGCTGTGCCTTGGTCAAACTTCGCCTCGTCCCGGTTTAGCCCAAGATAATAGAGGTCCACATTTCCGCCCGGCAGCCAGGAAACGGGCGTGACCGCGTACACTCCCCAAAACTTTTGCCTCGGGTCCGGATCGTCAT
>CAZMLP010000261.1:0-2860 GCA_964566745.1 uncultured Verrucomicrobiota bacterium
GAGCGCTCCACGGCCCGCTCGTTGAGAAAGTGAAGTCCGTTGTGTCCGATCCGCCATCGATCAGGAAGCCTTGCGACGCCTCCATCAAAGAAGTGAGAACAAAGCGCGCCGGTTTGAGTTGGAGCACAGACTCCAACTGCCCGTTGTTGCGGCGCACCATCACACTGCCCGCGAGCATCGCCCCTCCCGCCTTGGGCAAAATGGCATAGCCATTTAACGCCGGCAGAGTCACTGACCCGCCCAAGGTGAGGCTGACGTCGGGATCGTTGGTCAATTGCACGCGCCCACCGACGCCGGCTCCACCCGCTTGTTGATTTACAATCGCGGCGTCCAGGGAAAACTTGCCGTCCGTTCCAATCATCAGGTCGGTGTCTGTGCCCAGTGTGAAAGTCTGTTGCACCGCTTGTCCCGGGAATGCGGTGTATGCGGTGCCTCCCGCCAGGGTCAACCGCAGTCGTGTCACCCCCTGCCCGTCCCGGCTGACCCCGGCGGAGCGGAGGCTGGTGCGCGTAATCTGCAAAACTGTCTGGCCGCCCGCCACCAGGTTAACCGGATCATCGCCCTCGAAGGTGAGATTGGCGCTCCACGGGCCGGAACTTGAGTAAGTGAAGGGATCCGCGGTGGCATTCCCATGCACACGCACACTGGGGCTGCCGGCAAACACCGCGTTAAAAGCCAGCCTTGCCGGACCAATCTTAAAACTTTCCGGCAATCCATTACTCAATTGGAGTTGCACCGGAATGTCGTTCCCCGCGAGCGGGACGATCTGAAACACCTGGCTCAATTGAATTGGGCCAAGCACACCCGCCGCAGTGAGAGAGGGAACGCTACTGTCGAAATCGAGCGTCACATTGTGCATCGCGAGACCGCCTGGCAACGTCGCTGAAGTCGGGCCAAAGTGGCCGGAAAGAATGGGGGGCGCGTTATCGCGTGGCAGCACGGAAAGCTCAGCGTTCGGCACGCTGAAGTACTGGCCAAACTTGAGACTCGCTTGAACGGCAATGCCGCCCGTTCGCCGGGCGGTCGCCAGAGGCCCGCCACCGATCGCGGCAGGATCGTATTGCGGCGAATAAGCGACGAGGCGCGCGCCGGCATTCCCATCCACTTGCACCAGGCTGGCCAGCCAACTCGGGACTTGCAGGTTCACATTCGCCTCAAGCTTGGTCTTCGGCACGTTGGTCTCCAATTCCGACAAGAACGTCTGAACAGCGCCCAAGGCCACCGGCGAGGACGGATTGCTTTGAAGCAGGGCGGTGAGGTTTTGCAACTTGTTCGACGCCCATTGGTCCACCGGTTGCGGCGGCGGCTGGCGCATCTCGAAAATCAGGTTCGCGTCCGGGACGAAATCGCGCAGCCAATTGGTGGTGGGTCCGCTGGCAGTAATTTGGAAAATCGCCTCGGAGCGGCCAGCGCTTGCGTCGGCGGGTAAGCCGACAATGCGCGCCTGGCCCAGCGGAATGTTCAGCAGCTTCCCAGTCACCTGGCCTGCGAGGAAGCTTTGATCCATGGAATAAAGCGCGGGGACATGGAGGTTCCGCGTGTCAAACTTCATGATGCCCTGCATTAACTGGGAAGGCATGAGCGGATGCCCGGCGGCATCCACAAACGCGGGCGGGTTGGGCGCGGGCACATAGAACGACAGTTGGCCCGCCACCACGTTGCTCAACAAATACCGCGTCACGAAAGTGAAGGCGGACTGGAGCCGCTGCTTCGGGTCGCCATTTGGGTCGAGCATGCTTTGGAAAAGCGAGACAGGGGCGTCGTACAACGCGCGGGGGAATTGGAGGTAACCGGCCCCGATGAAACCGCCATGCGGAAAATAATCCTCGATAAAGCTCAACCCCTTCGCCTGGTTGCGCGTCGTGTCATCGGGGAACGCGGTGAAAAGATCGTTCGAGTTGCCTTTCCACAGCGGATTGCCCAGCAAATTCGCCCGCACAGCAGCGAGTAACAAGTCCGGCCGCGACGGCAGGCCGCGGTCCTCTGGCCGTTTCCATGCCGGCACTCGAGTGACTGGATGATGCAGCAAGTTCGGATTTAACACCCGCGCGGCCGCGCGGCTGAGCCGGATCCCCATCGGAGCCAGCTCATAATTGATGGTGTAAGAGCTGTTCTCCAAAATGTTCTGGAAGTTTGCCTCCAGAAATTGCGGCGCGCTGGCGGGGGTCAAGCTGCCGGAAAGGCCGGCCAGCAATGCCTTCGCGGGATCGGGCCAAACCTCGGAATAGGCAAGCACCGCGGTGTCCACCGGCGGCATGACGCGCGGATCAATAATCAACGAAAGCAGGAACGACGGGGAGAACTTCAGAGCCACATCCCGACCGCCCTTGTACACTTGCGCGCTCGCCCCCAACAAATCCGGCGCCAGCGGCAGCCCAAACAACTTGGGCCGCACCTCGCCGCACAACAACACCCGCGGGTCAATGACGTCAAACGACGCGCCCAACGCGTTGATGAGCCGTTGCGGCAAATCCGGCGGCAACGAGGAGGGCGGCAATTGCAGCAGTTCCGCCATGAACGCCACTTTTTCCACGGCGCTCAAACGGGCGGCGAGTTGCTGCGGCGTGCTGCCGGCAAACTGTGGCGCGACGCGGCTGACCAAATTGTTAAGAGTGTCGGCCGAGAGCGACAAGATCAACTGGCCGAAGACATTGATCACGCTGGTGACGCACTCGTCACACTTCATTGCCGCCCGGAGCCAGCCCAGTTCCAGCGGTCCAATGGCGACATTAATCTCGCCGCAGAGCGATGGATTCGGCAGTCCCTTGCTGTCCGTCGCGGCGACAAAGACCTCGCCTTGGCCCACCGGCAGCCCGAGGAAGTTGACCGTGCCCCCAATCCCCGCCGTGCCCGCCGTGCT
>CAZMLP010000262.1:0-6349 GCA_964566745.1 uncultured Verrucomicrobiota bacterium
CTTAAATTCCTCGAGACCGCCGACGGGGCCTGGACAAACGAGCGGGTTGGCGATGGCACAAGGCCGCTCGCGACCGGGTCCACCAATGCGACCGCGGCGGCAATCACCGTGTTGCGCAACTTGGGCCAGCCGATTAACCGGCAGGTCGGCGCATGGTTGCTGGCCCGTGCGCACAAGCAAGGTGGTTTTCTCGCGATGCCATCCGCACCCGTCCCCGATCTGCTCTCCACCGCCACCGCGCTGCATTCGCTGGCGGGATTGCAAATGGATTTCACGCATTTGAAAGAGCCGTGCCTCGATTTCATCGACACGCTCTGGACCAACGAGGGATCATTTCACGGGCACTGGCACGAAGAGACACTCGACACGGAATACACCTTCTACGGACTGCTGGCGCTGGGGCATTTGAGCTACTGATCGCGGCTTATTTCGGAGTATAGTTTTGATTCCAATCCCGTATAAGATACGGCTGATGATCCCGGTTAAAGCGCCGGGTCGCGGTGTCATTCGTGCCAAACAGCTTCACCCGCGCGATCTTCTCGACGTGCATGTCGCAAAAGGCGGTGACGAAGTTGTCGTGGTGCCGTTGCCTGGTTGAGGTCAACATGAGATCCGGCCGGTTGTTCATTGCCATGATGCGACCAAGTTGCCAATTGAAGGTGATGCAGCCGCCGGTCAAACTGCCGAATCCCGGACGAACCCACAGCGGCGCGTCTCCCAGCATGATCATGTCCGCCGGGGCCTTCACGGCAGTATCGGGAATCAAATCCTGGGGCGTGGTGGCCATCTCGAATGGATCAAGATAAGTGGCGCCTAGACCGAGTCGCTGGTTTCCAGCGCCACTTCCATCGGCATTGTAACCATAGCTGCCCATTCGATAGGTCATCGAAATCGAATGATCGGCGGCTGAAAGTTGAAAGCCCGTGGTGGAGGAGATGGCCTCCACCTCGGAGTTTGAAGTGGTGGTCCATTTGTAATCCGGACACCGGTAGATAGGATCGTTCCAGCGGGCGTTGGCATAAGGACGGGCGATCTGATCCCAGCCAAACTGGCCATTGTAAACATACGCCACACACGGCGGGTATTTGGCGTGGTCGGACGCGTAGAGGCTGATGGCCAAGGCCAAGTGATGAAGATTGCTGGTGCAGCGAATGGCGCGGGCGGCTTCCTTGGCGTTCGAGAGCGCCGGCAGCAGCATGCCCGCGAGAATGGCAATAATCGCGATGACCACCAGCAACTCGATCAGGGTAAAAGCGCGCCGCGAAAAGGCGTGCCTTGCGGCAGGCGGCGGGCTTGAGGATTCCATAAGAGAATACAATGCCGTGCATCATGAAAAGTCAATTCTTGCCAAAGGCAATTGTCGCCCCGATTTCACCGGGCCGCGCTTGCCGGAGGAATGTGGTCGAACTAGCGTCTCCACTCGCTGCAAACGGCCGGTTGAGAATGCCGCCGAAACCTGATTTTTATGCGCAGAATATTTTTGGCGATCTTGTTGTGGACAGCGGCTTGCTCGCACGCAAACGCCTTTGATTACGAGGGGCACCGGTTCATCAACCAACTTGCGCTGACCGTCCTGCCGGCCGAGTTCCCCGCCTTCGTCAAGGAGGCCAACGCCGCCGAGCGCATTGCCTTCTTGGGCGGCGAGCCTGACCGCTGGCGCAACAACGGCGACCCCTTGCTTCAGCACATGAACAATCCCGACCACTATTTCGACGTCGAGGATCTTGCGCCGCTGGAGGTCGAGGCCGTGAATCTTCCCCCGTTCCGGTATGATTTCGTGGCGCTGGCCACCCGCATGCGCGCGACTCATCCCGAGCGCTTCCCGGTCATTAATCCGGCCACCGATCCAAATCACACACGCGCCCAAGTTGGCTTTCTTCCGTGGTCGATCACGGAAGGATTTGCCCGGCTGAAGTCGGCGTTTTCCTCGTTGAAGACTTTTGAGGAGGACGGCACGCCGGCGGAGATCGCGAACGCGCGGGACAATGTCGTGCAGTACATGGGCGTTCTAAGTCATTGGGTCGCGGACAGCGCGCAACCCCTCCACACCACCCGTAACTTCAACGGCTGGATGGATGGCAACCCCTCGAACTTCACGACGAACAGGACCTTTCACGCCTGGATCGATGGCGGCTATTTGGAGAAAATTGGCCTGCCAACGGTGGACGAGTTGCGCGGCCGGTTGCGTCCCGGGCGCGTCCCCTGGATCGTCAAGGCGGACGGCACGAACTTTCCAGTCTTTGCCACGGCGGTGGCGTACGTGATGGCACAGCACAAACTGGTTGTGCCGCTTTATCAATTGGAGAAAGAGGGCAAGTTCACCGGAGAGGGGGAGGATGGTCGGGCGGGCCGCGTCTTTTTGGAGACGCAATTTGTCACCGCCGCGCAAATGCTGGGCGACCTTTGGTTCAGCGCGTGGCGCGAGGCCCGTCCGGACATGTATCTGAAAGCCCGCCTCGCCGAGCGGAAGGCGAGGAGCCAGGCGCCTTCCCGCAAATAATGTCCGAACTCAAGTTCCGACGCGCGCCATGAACCAGAGCGCGCCCGCCAGAACCGTTGCCACCACAAGCAGCCAGAACCAAAGCGGGAGATCGATTCCGCGATCTCCCCATTTGTGAAATCGGCTATTGGGACGTGCGGGATCGAGCGGATCCTCGATAATGCCGGTGCCGCGCGTCATAGAGCGTGTTGCGCCTTATTTCTTCAAATTGTTGTAAACCATGTCGAGCCAGCGGCTGGTGTTGATGAAACCCGTGCCCCAATCCTTCCATTTGTCCGGCAGCCCGGCGGCTTTGACTTGCTCGGCGGTTTTTCCCTCGGCGATGGCCTTGCGCACGAGATCGGTGGTTTCGAGCAGCATGCCGTGAAATTTCTCCAGATCGGCACGCGAGGCCAGGCCGCCATGACCCGGAATCACTTTCACGTCGCCCGGGACCAGCTTCAATACCTCGCCCACGTTTTTGACATATCCGGCCACATCACCGCCGCTGCCAAGGTCAATGAACGGGAATCGCCCGTTAAAGAACTGGTCGCCCATGTGGATCACGCGGGACTTGGTGAAATAGATGACGCTGTCGCCGTCGGTATGGCCGGGCCCGAGATAAAACACCTTGATCTCCTCGCCATTGAAATGGACCGAGAGCGATTTCTCGAAGGTGACGACCGGCACTTCCTCCTTCACACTGTCCTTCTTTTCGGCGAGCCGTTTGCGCGCGTTGTCATGGGCAATGATGCTGGCCTGCTTGCCAAAGAAAGCGTTGCCGCCCGTGTGATCCCCGTGCCAGTGGGTGTTGAGGACAAATCGCAACGGGCCGGGGTTGATCCTCGCCAGGGCGGCGCTGATCTTGTTCGTGAGCGGCGCGAACTGGTCGTCCACGATGAGCAGTCCGTCCGGTCCGGCGGATACCCCAATGTTCCCGCCCGCGCCTTCCAGCATATAGACATTGCCCGCGACCGGCGTGGTTTTGATCTCTGTCTTGTCGGGGTTCCCCTGCGCGCGAACGAGAATGACGGCGACCGGGAGAAGAAGGGCAAGCCAGCGTGTCGCTTTCATGGAAAACACTTTTGAATGGACCGATGATTGATGTGCGTTTTCCGGAGCGTAATCGGCGAAACGGGCCGGGAAAGCTTTTTCCGCCCGGTCGCTTGCCCATGATGGCGCCATTTGTTACGCTGGTCGTGTGATTCGATTGTGCTTTGGGATTTGGCTCGGGTATGGGGCAAGACAAGCGGGAGGGAGCCGGTAACCGGCTGTTCGCGCATGTCATTTTCTTTCACTTTCCTCGGTTCCGGCACCTCGCAAGGCGTGCCGATCATTGGCAAAACCTACCCGCCCGAGTTTTTGGCGAACCCCAAAAACCACCGCACCCGTCCTTCCATTTACGTGGCCACCGAAAAGGTCAAACTGGTGGTGGACACCACGCCCGAGTTCCGCCTGCAGATGTTGCGCGAGCGCATTGCGTGGCTCGACGCTGTGGTCTTCACGCATTCGCACGCGGACCACATCATGGGCTTGGATGATTGCCGGCGCTTTTGCGATCTCCGCGGCGGGCCGCTGCCAATCTATGCGAACGAGGCGACAATGAGGGATTTGCGACGGGTCTTTGCCTACGCCTTCGAGGCCAATCCCGTCCCGAAAGGCTATTTTGCGCCGGACCCGCGCCTGGTGACGGGACCATTCGAACTGGGGGATTTGCGGCTCACGCCGTTGCCGTTGCCGCATGGGCGCATGACCACTCTGGGCTATTTGTTCGAGCAGAACGGTCGCAAGCTGCTGGCCTACTTGAGCGACTGCAAGGAAGTGCCCCCGGGGGTGATCGAGCAGTTGCGGGGAGTCGAGGTGGTCGTTCTGGACGCATTGCGCCGCGAGATTCACCCCACGCACATGAGCTTGGACGAGGCTTTGAACGCCGCGCGCCGGATTGGCGCCGGCCGCGCCTATTTCACCCATCTCACGCATGATTACGACCATGACGCCGACCAGGCGGAAATGCCCGCTGGCGTTGAACTGGCTTATGATGGCCTGACTGTGCAATTCTCTTGAAATGAAATCGCCCCTGAATCCGCCGGTTGGCCGGAGTTTGCTCGCAGTTGCCCTCCTTTTATGCCAGTGGCTTCATGCCGTTGCGGGCGCGGGCGACCAGGTGATCGTGGTGTATAACAAAGCGAGCGCGGACTCCAAGAGCATTGCCTACTACTACGCGGAAAAGCGCAATGTGCCGACCAACCAAGTGGTTGGTTTCGACCTCCCGGATGGCGAGCAAATCACTCGCGCGGAGTTTCGTGACCGGCTGGAGAAGCCGCTGCTGAAAACGCTGGAAGAAAGCAAACTGTGGGTGTTTGGGCCCGGGCCGCTGGCAGACGGAAAGGAAGGGGGCCAGGTGGTCACCGAGGCCAAAGTGCGTTACGCGGTCTTATGTTACGGGGTGCCGTTGAAAATCACAAAGGACACCACGCTTGTCGAGCCGGGCATGGAGAAAATCCGCGACGAGTTGCGCCGGAATGAGGCGGCCGTGGACAGCGAACTGGCCATTTTGCCGCAGTTTTACCAAAAGCCGGGCATATATGGCCCGCGCCAGAATCCGGTCTTTCGCGCGACCAATTCCGCCGCCATCCACCCCACTAATGGCGTGCTCGTCGTTACTCGCCTGGACGGGCCAACCCCGGCCATAGCCCGTGGCTTGGTGGACAAGGCGCTGCAAGCGGATTTCGAGGGCCTCTGGGGCCGCGCTTATTTCGATGTTCGCGGCATCACAAATGGCAACTATCAATTGGGTGATGAGTGGATTCGTTTTTCCGCCGATGTGGTGCGCCGGCTCGGCTATGAGACGGTAATGGACGAGCGGCCGGAAACATTCCCGGTGGCGTTTCCCCTGAGCCAGGTGGCGTTTTATGCCGGTTGGTATGACGCCAATGTGTCAGGACCGTTTGCCCTGCCGACAGTGGAATTCATGCCGGGGGCATTCGCTTATCACTTGCACTCGTACAGCGCGGTGACTATCCACAACAACTGGCAATATTGGGTGGGGCCGCTCTTGTGGCGCGGCGCCACCTGCACAATGGGCTGCGTGGACGAGCCGTATCTCGAGGGCACGCCGGTGATTTCCGTCTTTTTTTGGGGATTCTGCCGGCTTGGTTTCACGTTTGGGGAGGCGGCTTGCGCCAGTCAGGGATCACTCTCCTGGCAGACCACCGTGGTGGGGGATCCATTGTATCAACCGTTCGCCGTGCCGCCCGACAAACGGCATGAAAGCCTGGTCCGTCGTAACAGCAAGCTGCTTGAATGGTCTTTCCTCAAGGTGGTGAACATGAACGCGCTCACGGGCGTCTCCCCGGCGGACTTGATTGATTACGTCGAGAAGCTGCCCATCGCCAGCACCAGCGCTGTCCTGCAGGAAAAACTGGGGGATCTTGATTATTCCAGCGCCCATTTCACGGACGCCATCGATGCCTACCGGCAGGCGCTCAAGTTTGACATGAGCGAGCAGCAGCGGATTCGCGTGACCTTGTCGCTTGGCCGCACGCTGGCCCTTTACCAGCAGAAAGAGGAGGCGCTGGAGGTGTATGAGAAATTCTTGAAGGATCATCCCAAATATCCCGACCTGGCGATGATTTACGACCGTCTCCACGGCCTGGCGCGCGACTTGAAAAAGACCGCCGAGGCCGAGCGTTATGAGCAGGAGTTGAAACGCCTCGCGCCCGTCAAACCATAAGCATCCCCTCCGGCAACCCCTTGTAATTTTTGCGCCGCCCCTTAAGTTCCCCCTCATGAGAGTTCGTCTGAGCTCGACTGCGGAGCCGCTGGTGTTGCCGGGCACGGGCGTGGATGTTGAGTCCGCGCCCAAAGACG
>CAZMLP010000263.1:0-4907 GCA_964566745.1 uncultured Verrucomicrobiota bacterium
GACAGCGACGACCGCCTCAAAGCGCTGATCTTCAACCACAGCACGCACAGCATTGGTACCCGTCAGGCCGGAAAACGCTCGCCCAGCATTTACGGGCTGGCGGCGCAGGATTTGGAGGCGGAGTTGGGTGGAACAGCCTGCTTTTTGGAAGGTGCCAGCGGCTCAACCCACAATCTCGACCTGGCCGGCGAGGAATGCGTGAACCGGCTCAAGGCCGCTGTGCGCGCCACGCTTGCCCAGGCGCAACCGCGGCCGGTGACTCGCATCGGCGCGTTGAAGCGCCCGCTGAAGTATCACATCCGTCACTTTGACGACACAGCCGAGGAAGCCGCCGTGGCGCGCTACTGCCGTAAATACGCCCCGGGCGGAGCCGAGGTGATCGCTCGCGTGTTTCGCCAGATGCGGCAGGAACTGGCCTCCGAGCAAGGGAAGGAACGCGAGACATGGGTTCAGGTTATGCGGATTGGCGACGTGGCCATCGTCGGGGTGCCTGCGGAATATTTTACGCAACTCGGTCTCGACATCAAAAACCGTTCGCCGTTTCGCCATACGTATGTCGCGGAACTCGCCAACGACTGGATCGGCTATCTGCCCAACCAAGAGGGCTTCAAGCTGGGTGGTTACCAGGTTTGGACCGGTTATCACAGCTACACCGAGCCGGGCACCGGCGAGCGAATCGCGGATCAAGCGGTGGAGATGCTGAAAGAACTCGCCAAAGAATAGTTCCGTTCCGCCATGAAGACTTGGAAACCAGCAAACGTTCGAATGACCATGGTTTTCGCGCTTGCCGCGCAACTTTCCTTGGCGATTGGCGCGGAACCATTGTCCCCGGCGGCCGAGCGCGGCGCGTTTCAATTCGCCGATCCGAGCCTCACGATCGAGTTGGTTGCCTCGGAGCCGGAGGTGGTCAGTCCGGTCGCCCTTGCTTGGGACGCGGGGGGACGAATGTTTGTGGCCGAGATGCGGGACTATCCGAACGCCAACACCGGCGGGCAGATTCGCCTGCTGTCCAATCCCGACAAACGTGGACATTATCAAACCGTCAACGTGTTCGCGGACAAGCTGCCGTTTCCCAATTCGGTGTTACCTTGGAAAGATGGCGTGTTGGTGACTGCCGCGCCGGATCTCTGGTTCCTCCGCGACACGAACGGTGACGGGATCGCGGATGAGCGAACGGTTTTGTTCACTGGGTTTGGAACCGGCAACCAGCAACTCCGGGCGAATGGCCTCTATTGGGGATTGGACGGCTGGGTTTATGGCGCGAATGGCCGCAGCGATGGCGTTGTGACCCGTCCCGGAGGGACTGACCAATGGTCCCTGCGCGGGCGCGACTTCCGCTTTCAGCCGGATGGCGGAGAGTTTGAAACGCTTGCGGGCCGGAGCCAGTTTGGCCTGGGTCACGATGACTGGGGCAACCGGTTTCTTTCCTGGAACACGATCCCCATTCGTCACGAAGTCTTCCCCGACGACCGGCTTGCCGACAATCCGCGGTTTGCCGCGCGGGGGGTGCTGGCGGATTGCCTCCCGCCCGACGACACGGGACGCGTCTTTCCGCTCACCCGCCCGCCACTGGTGTTCAACAACGAGTCGGGCAGCCATTTCAACGCCGTGGCCGGCCTGCACATCTATCGTGGAGACGCGCTGGGACCCACGTATCGCGGCAACGCCTTCATGGGAGAGACGCTGCGCAACCTGGTGCATCGTCGCGTGCTGGTTACGGACGGCGCTACCTTTCGCGCGGAGCGAGGCGAGCAAGGGCGCGAGTTCCTGGCCAGCACGGACCCGTGGTTTCATCCGGTCAATTTCACGACGGGACCGGATGGCGCTCTCTACATCATCGATTTTTACCGGCAGTTCGTCGAGCACCCGGACTTTGTGCCGCGTGAGATGCGCGGTCGCGTTTTGTGGCGCGAGGGCGCGGAGCATGGAAGAATCTGGCGCGTCCGGCGCAAAGATTTCAAACCCTCCAGCCGGCGGGTGGATTTTGCCCGGGCGACCACGAGAGAGCTGGTGAAACGATTGGACACGTCAAACGGCTGGCAGCGCGACACCGTCCAACGGCTGCTGCGCGAGCGGGATGACCTGGAATCCGTCACCCCGCTCGAAAAACTGGCCCGCGACTCAAAACGGCCGGAAGTTCGCGTGGCAGCGTTGCATAACTTGACGAGCTCGGGCGGCCTCTCCCGTGTGATCCTCCAGCATGCGTTACAGGACGAAAACCCGAGGGTTCGGGAGCAAGCCGTTATTCTCAGCGGCGCCTATCTTCTTTTTCCAGCGAAGGGCGACCTTGCGCAGCGGGCCAACGAGGATCTGTCCGCCCGTTTGAAAAGCCTCGCCGGTGATTCTGACGCGCGGGTTCGGTTGCAGGTGGCACTTTGGCTTGGCACCCAGCCATCCGATTCCGCCATCGAGGGCACGCTTGCCACGATAGCCAATTCCAGTTCGGACGCGTGGCTGAAACTTGCCGCCGCCATCGGCATGGGCAAAAGCGACGCCCCTTGGGTGCGCGAACTTTTTGCAGGTCCCAAGGCCCCGGCGCGCCCCCCGCCCCGACCAGCCCAGGCAGACCCTGACCGGCAGCGCGTGGTGGCAAATTTTCAAACGGCATTGCAGCTGACTGGGGCGCGCGAGCGGGGTGCGGTGACTTTCTCGCGGCTTTGCACGCCCTGTCATTATTTGCAAGGCCACGGCCAGCGCGTGGGACCGGATTTGAGCGGCATCGCCGCGCGGCCGCCCGAGGCGTTGCTGGTGGACGTGCTCGATCCCAGCCGGCAGGTCACGCCGGATTACACCACCTACGAGATCACCACAAGGAGCGGCGAAACGATCACTGGCCTGCTTTCCAGCGAGACCGCCACTCGCATTACTATTCGTCACGCGGGCAGCCAGGACGAGTCCGTGGCCCGGAGCCAGATCAAAGAGATGCGCGCGACCGGCAGGTCCCTCATGCCGGACGGCTTGGAAAACGGATTGAGCGCGCAGGACATCGCGGATCTCCTGGCGTTTCTGCAAAAACCGGACGGGGAGCTGCTGCCGAAGTAGGGCTCAATGTTGTGCCCGGCGGGGATCGGACAGGCTGCCCAAAATCCCCTGCGAGTGACGCTCGGTAACCGGCTCAATGGTGGTGGGATCGAGGCTCCAGCGCGCCGCCAAGGCAAAGATGCGATCCGCGTTCGGGCGGTCGTTGCTGCCAAAAAGGGTTTGCCGGGTCTCCCCGTAATGAAGGCAGCGCAAGCTTAACCGGCGCTCGGCGTCGGTTTTTTCACCGTCATTCCAAACCGTCTCGCCCGTCCAGGCGTAGGCCCGGCGCACGCGACCATCCACCATTCGCGCCCAGGCGTGATGATCCACCACCCGGTTCGCGGCGAAATACTGCACCTCGCCGAGCTGGCGACTCAGGTTTTGAAGAAAATGGAACACGCGGTCGATATCATCCTCGGGAGCCGGCAAGGCCGAGCCGAAGACCAGCACCCAGCCGTTAAGTGGCGGAGTGATGAAAAGGTGGTCGTCACCCAGCCGCGTCAATCCCTCCACCCAGCCGCACAAAGTCGCGTCCTGCAAATCGAGCGCGTCGCGCACCGCCGGTGGATTCAGGCAGCGGATCGCCAGCCAACGGCAGGGGTGCTTGAACAGCATGGAGCGGCAGACCCGCCAGGAGGGGGCGGAGCAAAAATCGACCGTTCCGTCCGCCCACGGGGTGTAGTCAACCCGAAACCGGGCCTGCCGCGAGGCCATCCGGAGAAAAACCATCCCCACGCCCAGCACGAGCAACAGCAGCAAGATCAAAAAGATGACCAGCGGCGTAGGGTCCACACCTGAAACAATAGCCAATGCCGGGCCAGGTTCAACGCCAAACCGAAGGTTGATTCGCCACATTTTCGGCCTTTTTGCCCGCTTGCCGCCCACCCTCGGGAGGAACAGCACGACGATCATGATTCCCGCCAAGTTCTTGTCCCGGAGGCGGGTAGAAGGGTATTTTGGAGCACCGGAATTTCCCAAAAATTTTTGTGGCGTTTTTGTTGACCTTTGCTAGATTCCCCCGCCCTCGAACGGACGATTTGCGAAAGTTCGAGGGTGTTTGGCTGTTTATTGGCCACGATTTTAACCTTAGTTGTTGTGACAACGAAGAAGACGCCGGTGAAAAAAACATCTGGTTCCGCCCCGAAGGGCAAAGCGGTGGGGTTGGCCACAGCGGCCGCCATTTTGGGCACGCCTTCCGTTGAGGGCGCGCCAAACGGCCAACCGAAGATCAAGCCCGAATGGGCCAAATTTCATCGCAACCTGCTGGATTTGCGGGAGCGTTTGCAGCACCAAATGAGCGGCTTGGCCAAGGAATCCGCGGAGGAGATGGCCAGCTACAGCCTGCACATGGCCGACTCCGGCACGGACAATTTTGACCGCGATTTCGCCCTGAGCCTCCTGTCGTCCGACCAGGATGCCATGTACGAGATTGAGGAGGCCCTGAAGCGCATCGAGCGCGGCACCTATGGTGTTTGCGAACTGACCAGCAAGCCGATTCCCAAGGCGCGCCTTGAGGCGATTCCCTGGACTCGCTTCACGGTCGAGGCCCAAGCCCAGCTTGAGCGCGAGGGCGCGTTGCGCCAGCGCCGCCTCGGCGCGCTCGGCTCGGTGGATTCCACCGGCGCCGCCGACGAGCCCGAGGAGGAGGAGGCCGAGGAAAAGAGCCCGAAGGAAAAGGAATAATTTATGCCCAGAGAGAACGTGACAGTTGAATGCAGCGAGGCGCGCAAGGAGGGCAAGTCCCCCTCGCGCTACCAGGCTTCCCGCAACAAGAAGCTCCAGACGGAGAAGCTGCAATTGATGAAATACAACCCGGCGCTTCGCCGGCACACCTTGCACAAGGAGATCAAATAAGCTTTTATGCCGCGCAAGACAAACACCACCCG
>CAZMLP010000264.1:0-4366 GCA_964566745.1 uncultured Verrucomicrobiota bacterium
CATCTCATCGCGCAGCCGGGTGAAAAACATCAGCTCATAGGCCTTGCCGGAATCGCAGGCAATTTGGCGCAAATCCGAGCCACTGGCGGCCGGCGCGTCCGGCGAGTTGTCCGGTCCGATGACGTTCAGGCCGAAGCCGCGCAGCACCTGGCCCAATGCGCGGGAAAACTCCGGCACGGAGACATACTCGCGACCCTGCTCGACCTTGAAATAGTGCAGCACCGCCGCCGCCGCCTCCCGGATCAATTCCGGATCCAGCATGCCAGCGGCGTCACCAATCAGGTCAATCGTCACCTGCTCGGCCGAGCAAGGGATCGCCTCGCCGTTGGCCAGTTCAAAGATAAGGCTGTGCGAATTCAATTGGATCATGTTGCGCCCTCCAGTTTTTCCACTTCGCGCACAAATTCCGTCGCCTCCTGAAACCGCCGGTACACACTCGCGAACCGCACATAAGCCACGCTGTCGATCTCCTTCAACCCTGCCATTACCCGTTCTCCGACCTCGATCGAGGGGGCCTCCCGCTCATACTTGTCCGTGATCTCTTGGGTTATCTTTTCCACCAACTCCTCAATGGCCTTCGGACTGACGGGCCGCTTTTGGCAGGCTTTCTTGATGCCGTTGAACAGTTTATCCCGCGAGAACTCCTCGCGCCGACCGTCCCGCTTGATCAGCACAAGTCCCTCGTGCTCAATCTCCTCGTAAGTCGTGAAACGGTGGGCACACCCGATGCATTCCCGGCGGCGGCGGATGGTGGAACCTTCGCGCGAGGCACGCGAATCGATAACCTTATCGTCCTGACAACCGCATTTCGGACAACGCATAGAAGAAGACTACATGCCGCTGTGGCTATGGGTAGCTAGCACACAAAATATAGTGGCGTCAAGTAATCTGCTGCTTTTTGACCATCTCCACGGCCAGTTTCACCTAAACGTTACCGGTAAAGACCGCCCGGAAGAAGAGAATGTGCCGTCGGAGGGGGTGAATTGGTTGGATTTGAACTGAAAATATCCGTTTTCCGACCGGCGGGTCTGATCTTTGGAGGTCTCCAATGTCTTAATCCGGCTTAATTGACCTTAAATCCAAGCTCGACCTTCCAATCGATTCTATTCGTAACCTGTTTAAAATCAGACGCATGGCGAGCCAGTCTTGTTGATTTTTCCGGTTTCTCTGGCGGCGTCCATGGTTTTTAACCAAGTTTTCCATCCTGACGCAGAGCAACTCAAACCGCGACTTCGGAATTCTTTGGCACGTTCACGCTCGTTTTTGAGGGGACGGGCGCGATTTGCTCCGCCAAGGCCGGTTTCCAGGCAACATACGCCCTTTCGTTGGCTGGATTTGGTTTTGGCCATTGACCTGCTGCTTGTTCCTTAGACGTTTTTCGACGAGTCCGGTTTTCAGTTAAAATCCTCAGCGCCGATATTCGCGATCAATGGGTCTGGCCGGCCAGCGCGTCCTGGCATTGCTTGAGTTTCCAAGCGAACAACTCGTCGGATAAAACGGGTGTGGCATCGGTCGTTGGAATGTCGGCCTCCAACTCGATCCACGATTTGCAACCGCCGTACGCGGGCAGCATCGGCAGTTCCCACTCGCGCGCCAGCCGGAAAATTCGCACTGCCAGCGCGTGAATTCGCTTGTCCCGGCCCCAATCAAAACGCTCGGCGATCACCTCGTCCCGCCAGATGTGCTGGCCGCGCAACCGCTCCGCTTGCGCGAGCGATTCAATCCGGTGTCCCGCCACCACCCCGGCACAAAACTGAATTCGCAACTTGTCCGGCCCGGGCAAGGCGGGCTGTAGAACATCGTATCGGGCCTGGGCGCCGGGTAACACGGATTCGCGCTGCTGGTGAAACAACGTCGGGAAAAGCAGAAAGCGCGGATGTTCAATTTGAAAGCCCCCGCTGCCCTCGTGAATCCCGCCTTTGCGAAGGATGATGATTTGGTCGCCGCGCCCCAGCGCGTCCACCGCCACGGCCCATTCTTTGAACGCGGTTCGCACAGGGAAAAGATAACCGGGGATTACGGGGCGTCGAGCGTGGCGTGAATATCGCGGAATTCTTTAACACATGTGCGGCACGAACCGGCTGAAATTGCCGGTGATCCGCCGCGTGTCCTCGCGAATGCCCAGCCCGGCCGCCTCATGGTCCACGATCCACACGCCCATCACGGGGTGATGGCGGTTGAAATCCGGAATGGGCGCCAGTGCCTGATACACAAAGCCCTCCGCCCCATAGTCGCCGGTATTCGTTTCCAATTCACGCCCGTGCTCGACGAGCGTCACGTTTGCCCCCTCGCGGCTCAACTTCGGTTTGCGCGCGTAATTGCCGTTTAATGGCCCCGCTGTTTCATAACACGGCAGCAGGTTCGGGTGGCCCGGAAACAACTCCCACAAAACCGGCAGCAAGCCCTTGTTGCTCAGCAACATTTTCCAAGCGGGCTCGATAAAACGCGTTTTCTGCGCGGGCAACATCGGGGCGAAATCCTCCTGCCACATCCATTCCCACGGATATAACTTGAACAAGCTGAGGACCGGCTCGTTTTTCAAATCCACGAATCGCTCGTCCCGCTCGCTCCAACCGATTTCGTCCAGATATAGCCGCTCCGTCGCGATGCCCGCCTGCAAACAGGTGTCCTGCAAATAGGTCACCGTCTGCTCGTCCTCGGGATGGTCGCGCACGCTGGCAAAATGAACTTTCGCGCCGCCGCGCCGTTTCCACGCGGCGATCAGCCGCTCGTGGATGGAATTGAACTGGTCGGCGGCCGGCTGGCATTCGCGCAGCCAGAACCATTGCGCCACCGCGGCCTCCACGAGCGCGGTGGGCGTGTCCGCGTTATACTCGAGCAGTTTCGGCGGCTGCCTCCCGTCGTACGCGAGATCGAACCGGCCGTAGATGCTAAAGTCATCGCGCTCCCACGAGTTGCGGATCACCGGAATGGCCGCCTCGGGAATCGCCAGGCGCGACCACCAGTTGCGCTGGATCACCGCGTCCGCCGCGTCGAGGCAAAGTTTGTGCAGCGTGTTGGCGGCGGTCTCCAGCGTGGCCACATCGCCCGCATTCAGCGAGTAATACCCGGACTCGTCCCAATACGGCCCGCTCTCGTGCGTGTGATAAGTGAGGCCCGCCGTCTCGACCTTCGACTGCCAATCGTGACGGCGGGTGACGGAATGACGTTGCATGCGCTCAATGGTCATGACCCGCCACCGCGAAAGAAATGACCGAATCCACCGCGGCGAACACCGCTATGGGAATAGTGCGAGCCACCGTTGCCGCTGGAACTTGGATTGGCGGCCTGCGCCGTTCGCACCGCTTCCGCCGAAGGGCGCGACGACGGGAGCGGATTCGGAACCGAAGTGGGATGCCACAACCCGCCGCGATAGTATCCCAGCCCGGGCGAGTAAAAATCCCACGGATGCGGATACCACGCATGGTAATACGCGTGATAATAGCCCGCCCCGCTCACATAATGATTGTTGGTGTAAACGTTGTTCGTGCTGACGGGCGGCGCGCTGTTGTCCGGGTCGTGACTGCAACCGGCCAGGACGGCGACCGTTCCGCCCAGCAAAACCAAACGGATGGATTGACTGCGTTTCACAGCCTTCCCTTGGGTTAATTTTGAACGACGAGATTAGCTCACCATCGTCGCGGCCACGATGAGGCAGACGCCGAGAATCACCGCCGCGCCCACAATGGCCGCCGCCACATTTTTGTTCTCCACGATCTCCCTGTGGAGACTGCCCGGCGTGAAAAGGTCGAACAGTTTGTAGCCGAGGATGGCCAGCGCCATGCCCGCCAGGCCGAACAATCCAAGCTGCCAGAGCGCGTCGAGGATCGGGCGCGCATGGGGAGCCGCCGATGAGACCGGCAGGCCTTGCCCCTCGGCAAGCAAGGCGATTTTGACGAACGAGCGCGCGGCGAGGTCAACGTGAGGCAGCAAGGCGTTCATAGCGGTGTCAATTTGTGCACAGTTTTCTTTTTACAACGCCGTGAAATTACACGCGCTGCCGGTTGCCAGCAATTGGAATGGACCTTGCCGTTTATAATCCATTCGGTTTGTAGCCTTGAAAAAAAAGGCCGACGAAGGCACGTCGCAGGAAAGGTCAAAGAATTGTGGGCAATTTAACATTGGAAGCTCTCAAACAAAATGGCTTTGGTTTCGTTGATGGAGGCGGCACGATGCCGAAAAAAAAGTAGCGAGATCGATTATTACGGCATTGATATTTGCCTGACCAACAAGGAAGCAGGTGTCTTGTTTGTGACGCAGTTTCTGGAGGAGCGGTGCGCACCAAAAGGCTCGGTGCTGGAGATTGGTGACGAACGGATCCCTTTCGGGAAGATCGAAGCGGTGGCGGTGCATATTGATGACGCAA
>CAZMLP010000265.1:0-5542 GCA_964566745.1 uncultured Verrucomicrobiota bacterium
AATCGTGCTGGTGCCAGCCGCCACGAGATATTGGGTAAACTGGACTGTCCCGGCGGCCGGTTTCAATTTGCAGACGCGGGACAGCTTCGCCCCTGGAACGTCCTGGACGGACTCAACGCTAACGTCCACACAAATTGGCAACTTGGTGCGGGTGCAAATCCCCGCCACCAACGCGGCTGGCGGCAGCGGATTCTTCCGGGTGATCAAGCCATGATCTGATTGCGCAGATTATATCTGTTTGAGCGGGGCGTCGCGCTGGTGGCGCCCCGCATTTTTCAAACCGAGGGCAAACAGAATCCGGCGAAACATCCGCGTGGCGTTTTTCCAACCTGCTTTGCTTAAACGGCACTGTGTTATTCACTCGCGAAACCGTTGGTTCTCCCGCAGGTTTTTGCCAATCGGGCGCTTGCATTCCTTTAAGGGTGCCTCCATTCTCTGCCCCTCCCGCAAAACGCGGGGAAGAAACACGGGAAGCGCGCCTCTGGCGTGCTTCTTTTATTTTGCTACATTGAGTCACACCCGGCCTCGCGCGCGGGTGAGGAAGTTTACGAAGCCATGAGCACAAAGCCTGAATTCGAGATCGATCTGGATCTGCATTTTTTGCCGGCCTGGGCCCAACAACCCGCCTCGCAAAATCGTTTTGCCAAATTTACCGGTGACGAGGGTGACCGCCCCGGGCGCCGCGATGACCGGGGCGACCGCCGGGGTCCGCCAGGTCGTGGCGCTGGCCCGCGTCCTGACCGGGGCGACCGCCGTGGCCCGCCCGGGCCCGGCCGCGGTTCCGGTCCCGGAGGCGGACCAAGAGGCGGTGGTGGCGGTCCACGTCCCGGAGGCCGCGACCGGTTTGAGCGTTTTGAACGTCCCCGCCAGGAGGAGCGCAAACCAGCGCCGCTGCCGGACCTCGAGGTGCTGATGGTGCCGGAAGAAAAAGGCGTGGAGTCACTCGCGCGCCAGATCAAGCTAACCGGGCGGGCCTATCCCATCTTCGAGATCGGGCATTTGGTGCTCAAGAAGCCGGATCGTTACCACGTTATCTTCAACGTGATCAAGAAAGCGGATGGCCAGCCGGTGCAAGGCATGTGGATGTGCAATTTGGACGACACCTTGTGGCTTTCGGAGGCGGACGCCGTCCGGCATGTGTTGACCAAGCATTTCGACACGTTCTACAAGGTCGAAAAAATGCCGACCGACCCGCCGAAGGGCACCTACACCTTCGTGGCGCAATGCGGAATGAGCGGTGTGGTGCTAGGTCCGCCGAACTATCACGATTACCAGACCAAGTTACGCAAGCTGCACGGGGAGCGCTTCTCGCACATGCCCTTTGAGATGTACAAGTCCCGGGTGAAAATCGTGAAGGACGAGGCGGTGGTAAAGCAGTGGCTCGACGAGTTGAGTTTCAAGTTCGAGTACGACGCTCTGAACCTCCCCGAGCCGAAGCGCTTGTTCAGCCGCGAGGAGGTCGAGCAGCATTTTCGCGAGGTGCATCTGCCGAACATCATCCGCCCGGTGGAGAGCTACACGGTCGCCACCCCGGCGCAACGCGAGGCGCTACCCGGACCGCTCCAAGCCCTGGCCCGCGCCGCGTGGGAAGACCAGAAACGATTCCCGTTGCGGATCGTCACGATTCTTAGCCAGCAATTCGCCTCGCACGGGCTGCAGTTCTTCAAGGTGGACAAAACCTTGACGCATGTTTCGGTGTCGCGCCCGCGCTTCCTGGACATGGAGGTCACGCCGGTCTCCGAAGGCCTGCGCAAGATCGTGGAATTCATCAACGCGCATCCCGGGTGCACCCGGCGCAAGTTGATCGACGCGCTCGCTCCGTCACCCGCCGCCGCTCCCGCCCCCGCGCCGGCGCCAGCAACGGCTCCGGTCGAAGGTGAGGCGGCGCAGCCCGCTCCAACCACGGCTCCAGTCCAGCCGGCGCCAACGCCCGAGCAAGAGGCACTCGTCACAAACCTCCACTGGCTGATCCACCAGGGTCACGTCATCGAGTTTGCCAATGGCAAGATGGAGACGGCGAAACGCCCCTTGCCCAAGCCGGAACCGAAACCGAAGGCCGCTCCAGCCCAGGCTCCCGCGGCTGCCGCCGCGCCCGCAATCGCCACCAGCGGCGAGGAAGCGGCGAATGCCGAGGCCGCGCCGGTTATCACGTCGGAGGCTGCCGCAGCCCCCGCACCGGAGCCGGTCGCCGCACAAGTGGTGGAACCCGCCCCGGTCGCGGAGACCATTCCGGTCACGCCCGAAGTGGTGGAAGGCCAGCAAAATCCGCCGAGCCAGACGCCGGTCGTTTAATCTTCTTTGCAGTCTTGCCAGCCAGCCGCCGCGCGGGGAAACTCCCGTCGGCGGCTGGTTGCCGCTCATAGTACCCCTCAAGCATGAAACAGAAAGCTTACGCCCGGGCCGGAGTTGATATTGACCTGGGAAATCGCGTCAAGGCGACGTTGCCCGAGTTGCTGGCCTCCACGCATCGCCGCGAGGTGCTGGGCAAGGTCGGCGGGTTCGGCGGTTTGTTCGCGCTCGACACCAGGAAATATAAAGAGCCGGTGCTCGTATCGAGCGTGGATGGCGTGGGGACCAAGCTAAAAATCGCGTTCGCAATGGACCGGCACGACACCATCGGCCAGGACCTGGTGAATCATTGCGTAAATGACATCGCTGTGCTGGGCGCCGAGCCGTTGTTCTTTCTGGATTATCTTGGCACCGGCAAATTGCAACCGCGTGTCTTCACGGAAATCCTGCGCGGATTCGCCCAAGCATGCGCCGAGAACAAATGCGCGCTGATTGGCGGCGAGACGGCGCAGATGCCGGGGTTCTATCAAGCGGGCGAGTACGATTTGAGCGGAACCATTGTGGGCGTGGTCGAGAAATCCCGCATGCTGAGCGGCAAGGAGATCAAGCCGGGGGATGCTGTCATCGGCATTGCATCAAGCGGCCTGCATACGAACGGTTATTCACTGGCGCGAAAAATTCTCTTCGAGCAGCTCAAGCTCAAACCGACGAGCAAGGTGAAAGGTCTGACGGGAACGGTGGGCAACGAGTTGCTGAAGGTTCATGTGAGTTATGGACTGCTTGTGCAGGCGTTGTTGAAAAAGTTCAACGGGTCCAGGGGAGTTCGTGGAGTAAAGGGTTTCGCCCACATCACCGGGGGAGGATTCGTTGATAACATTCCACGGATCCTGCCGAGACACTGCGATGTGATTATCCAGAAGGACACTTGGGAAATGCCCCCCATTTTTCAACTGCTAAGGGAAAAAGGCGGCGTGCCGGAGGGTGAACTTTACCAAGTCTTCAACATGGGCATAGGCATGGTGGCGATCGTTGCCGCGAGCCAGGCCGCCGCGGCTTTGCGACTCATCAAATCCCAGGGTCACGCGGCGTGGTTGATCGGCGAGGTGGTGAAGGGAAACGGTGCGGCGCGAGTGATTTAGCGCCAACCAGTTCGGTCGCATTGTTTTCCCGGTGACAAAACGGCGAAACGCCCCGTTCTAGCCTGAAATTTGCTTCCCTAGGGCGCTCATCGTTGGTATGCAACCACTCATCATGCGCAAGACTTACGGTATCCTGCTACTTTGCTTTTGCCTGCTGCTCGCCGGGCGCGCGGAGGATTATCAGTTGTCCAACGGACGAGTGATCAAGGGGGAGGCGTCGTCCTTCACTGAGAATGGCGTCGTGTTCAAGCTGGAGACGGGCAGCTTTTCCGAGCGGATTTCATGGACTCAATTTCCTCAGGAGACACTAAAGCTTTTGTCGCAGAACCCAAAGGCGGCGGAGTTTGCGGAGCCATTTATCGAGGTGCCGCCGCAGGAGAAGAGCAAGAAGGACGAGATCGTGGTGAAACCAGTGGAACGTCCGGTGCTGCCGCCCAAGAAGGGCGGGCCCTCCGGCTGGACCTCTCCGGCGGGGTTGGCGATTTTGGTGGCTTTGATGCTGGGCAACGTTTACGCCGCCTACGAGGTGGCGCGCTACCGCCTTCGTCCAGTGGCGGTGGTGTGCGGTGTTTCGGTGGTGCTGCCGGTGTTAGGGCCGATCATTTTCCTTTCATTGCCCACCGAGGGATCGACGGTTGAGGCTCCGGTCGCCGAGGCGGCTCCGGCGGCCGAACCGGCGGCGGCGCCGGCCAAGGCGGGCGCGGGTGGTTTGTCAGTCGCCGCTGGCGGAGCCAAGTCCGGCGGGTCTTCCAGCCTGGCGGGCTCGGTCTTCAAACGGGGTGAGGTGACTTTCAACCGCCGGTTTTTCGAGACGCAACTGGCGGGCTTTTTCCGTGTGGTGCCGAGCGAGGCCGAGAAGGATCTCGTGCTGGTGTTCCGGTCGGGCCGCAACGAGTACATCGGCAAACGCATCAGCCGCATCGCCGCCAACGATCTGCACTTGCAACTCTTGACCGGCGGCGAGGTGCAGGTTCCGTTCGGCGACCTCATTGAAGTGAAGGTTCGCCACAAAGACGCCAAATAATCCGCCATCGCGGCTCCCAAGGGACTCCTCATGAACGCGTCAACCCCCTCCACGAAGTACCGCACGATTCTTCTGTTTGGCGCGCCGGGTTCCGGCAAGGGAACACAAGGCAAGATTCTCGGGACGGTGCCGCAGTTCTATCATTGCGCGTGCGGGGATGTGTTTCGCAACCTTTCCCTGGACAGCGAGCTCGGCCAGACGTTTGTCAATTACTCCAGC
This sequence comes from uncultured Verrucomicrobiota bacterium, assembly GCA_964566745.1. Taxonomy (GTDB): domain Bacteria; phylum Verrucomicrobiota; class Verrucomicrobiia; order Limisphaerales; family CAZMLP01; genus CAZMLP01. Next base: position 4,672 of record CAZMLP010000265.1, read on the forward strand.
AAGGGATTGCTCGTGCCCGATGAGGCGACCGTCCGCTTGTGGCGCAACAATATTGGCGCCCAGCAAATGCTGGGGCGGTTCAACCCCGGTCGCGACACGCTGGTGCTCGACGGCATCCCCCGCAACCGCATCCAGGCGGAAATGCTCCAGGACACGCTGGATGTCCGGGCCATCTTCTATCTCACCTGCGACGACATGAACAAGCTGGTCGAGCGGCTTCAGCGCCGGGCGTTGCGCGAGAACCGGCTGGATGACGCCAATCTCGACGTCATCCGCGAGCGGTTGGCCACCTACGAGCGCGAAACCAAGCCGCTGCTGGATTTCTACGGCCCGCAGGTCGTCCACACGATTGACGCCACCCAATCGCCAATCAACGCGCTGATGGACATCCTGGGGATCATCTCCAAGATGTGATTCCGCGCGCGCCCGGCAATTGTCAGGCCGGACCCCCGTAATTTGCCCGTGAGCGATTCTTCCGTGAGTTCCTTGCGCATCGTTTTCTTTGGCACTCCCGAACTGGCCCGCGCCAGCCTGGAGGCACTGGCGCGGGCGCCGGAGTTTCAAATCGTCGCCGTCGTGACTCAGCCGGACAAACCGGTGGGGCGTGACATGAAACTCACGCCGTCACCCGTGAAGCAACTGGCCACTCGTTTGGGGATTCCCGTATTGCAACCGCGGCGCGCGCGCGAGGAGGATGTCCTCGCCCGGTTGCGCGCCTTGCAACCCGACCTGATTGCCGTCGCCGCCTACGGCCAGATTCTTCCTCAAGCGTTGCTCGACGTGCCGCGCCACGGTTGTCTGAACGTCCACACATCCCTCCTGCCCCGGCACCGCGGCGCCGCGGTGCCGCGCCGATCCAGTGGGCCATTCT
>CAZMLP010000266.1:0-3020 GCA_964566745.1 uncultured Verrucomicrobiota bacterium
CCAAGGCCCTGGCCGGTTTTGTGGCCACGCTCGTAGTGCTGTTGCTCGCGGGCGGCCAGACCTATCGCGCGGCGGTGCGATCCGCCGAGTCCGCGAGACTTGTGACGCACACCCAGGAAGTCCGCACCAGCCTTGGTGCGCTATACACTGCCGTGGTGGACGCCGAGTCCCAGGAGCGCATTTATCTGCTGAACGGTGAAGCCGGCCATTTGGCGGACTTCCAGCGCCAGGTGCCCGACGCCACCCGCCGGGTGGACTTGGTGGCCGGTTTGGTGCGTGACAATCCCCCGGAGTCGGTGATCGCGAAGCAGTTGGGCGGGGCAGTTTTGTAACGGCTGGCGTTGTTGCAACGCGTGGTTGACGCGTTTCAAGCGTCCGGCCTCCCGGCCGCCCAGGAGATAATCCGTTCCGGGGACGGGCGCCGGTTAATGGAGGAGATTCGGGAGCGGGTGAAACAGATGGATTCCGCCGAGGCAACGCTCCTGGCCGCCCGGGAGGCAGAATCCGTTCGCGCGGAGGCCAGGGCGCTCGGTTTCCTGCTGGCCACGCTGGGGGTCGCGACCACCGGGTTTTTCCACTTGTTTGACGGGATTCGCAAGCAACTTGCCATCCGGACCCGGGCGGAGGAGCAGTTGCGCCGCAGCGAGGAGAATTTGGCGGTGACGTTGCAATCCATTGGAGACGCGGTATTGACCACCGATTTGCAACGGAGAGTCACCCGCCTGAACCCGGTGGCGGAGAAACTCACCGGCTGGACTCGCGCCGACGCCGCGGGCAAGCCAGTCGAGCAGGTGTTTCGCATCGTGAACGAGGAGACGCGCCAGCCGGCTGTCATCCCCGTTGACTCGGTCCTCGAGACCGGCGAAATCCACGGCCTTGCCAACCACACAGTCCTGATCGCGCGGGACGGCACGGAGCGGCCCATCGCGGACAGCGCGGCCCCAATCCGGGGCCGCGGCGGCCAAACCATCGGTGTCGTGCTGGTGTTCCGGGATGTCACCGCTGAACAGGCGGCGGAAAACGCCCTGCGCGCCAGCGAAACGCGCTACCGCACACTGTTCGAGTCCCTCGACGAGGGCTTTTGTGTCGTCGAAATGATCTTCGACGAGCAAAACAAACCACTGGACTATCGTTTCCTGGAGACCAACCCCTCCTTTGAGAAACAATCCGGACTGCAAAACGCCCTTGGCAAAACCATGCGCGAACTGGCCCCCGGGCTCGAGTCTCATTGGTTTGAAACTCTGGGGCGCGTGGCCCTCACTGGCGAGCCGGTGCGATACCAGAACCGCGCCGAGCAATTGGGGCGATCCTTTGATCTCTACGCGTTTCGCATTGAGGATCCGGCCCGGCGCCGCGTGGCGATTTTGTTCAACGACGTGACGGAGCGCCTCGCCGCCGAGGCGAAAGTGAGGCAACTCAACACGGATTTGGAGCGCCGCGCCGCGCAGCTCGACGCCGCCAACAAGGAATTGGAGGCCTTTTCCTATTCCGTCTCCCATGACCTGCGGGCGCCCCTCCGCCACGTGCAGGGCTACGCCGAGATGCTGCAACAGGCCACCGAGGGCAAACTGCCCGCGGACGCCGAGCGTTATTTAAAAATCATCCACAAGGCCGGCCAGGACATGGGCCAATTGATTGATGATTTGCTCGCGTTTTGCCGCACGGGCCGGACGGAGATGCGCGAGGGGACGGCGCCGTTGAACCCGCTGATCGCCGATGTCATTCGCGGCCAGGAATTGTCAATCAAGGACCGGAACGTGGAGTGGAAAATCGCGTCGCTGCCAATGGTCGTTGGGGACGCCGCGCTGCTCAAGCAGGTGCTGGCCAATCTCGTGGGCAACGCGGTGAAGTACAGCCGACAACGCGATCCGGCGGTGATCGAGATTGGCCAGGCGGGCGAGGAGGAGGGTCGCGGGATCTTTTTTGTGCGAGACAACGGCGCTGGCTTCAACATGGACTATGCGGAGAAGCTTTTCGGGGTGTTCCAGCGGCTGCACCGGGCCGAGGAATTTGAGGGCACGGGCATCGGCCTTGCCACCGTGCGGCGGATCATCGCCCGGCATGGGGGGCGGACGTGGGCGGAGGGCGAGGTGAACAAAGGCGCGACGTTCTATTTCACCTTGAAACTGGCCTGAGAAGTTGCGGGGTGCAAAATAACGATCCCGAAATTAACCCCGGAATACTTGTGCGAATTCTTCTGGCGCGGCAATTACTTGACGGTAGCCGCATGCTGGATGACCGACAACTGTTGGAACGTTATGCCCGGGAACGGGCGGAGGATGCCTTTGCGGAGCTGGTTCAACGGCACATCGCCCTGGTTTACCCGGCCGCGCTCCGGCAGGCGGGCGGGGATGTCCAGCGCGCCGAGGATGTCACGCAGACTGTGCTTGCGGAACTCGCCCGCCAGGCCGGGAAACTCGCGTGTCATCCCGCGCTCACGGGCTGGCTTTACACCGCCACCCGGCGGCTGGCGCTCTACGCCCTGCGCGGCGAGGCGCGCCGTTCCCGCCGCGGGCAAACCGCCCACGCCATGCACGAACTTTCCCGCGAGCCGGAAACCATGCCGGATTGGAGCGCGCTCGGATCCGTCCTCGATGAGGCGATGCACGAGCTGAGCGAGCCGGACCGTCAAGCCCTCCTGCTGCGTTACTTCGCGGGGCACGACTTTCGGACGGTGGGCGCCTCCCTCGGGTTGAGTGACGGCGCGGCGCGCACGCGCGTGGAGCGTGCCCTTGACAAACTTCGAGGGCGCTTGGCGCGGCGGGGAATCACTTCCACCGCCTCGACACTCTCCGCCCTGCTCATGGCGCACGTCATGGTCAATGTGCACGCCAAGCTGGCGGCGAGCGCGGCGTCCGCCGCGTTCCTCGCGGCCTCGGCAGTGCCTGCAACTCTCGGATCGTTCATTTCCTCTCCATGATCAAAGCCCAAAACCTCGTGACGGGCGGACTCTGCGCCGCGCTGGCAGCCGGATTGGTGGTGCAAACACGACTGGTAAACCGGGCACGAGCCGAAAGAGC
>CAZMLP010000267.1:0-4158 GCA_964566745.1 uncultured Verrucomicrobiota bacterium
AATAGATGATCGCCTTGAAGGCCACTCGCCCCACCGCCTTCAGGTCGCCCGAATGGCCGGCAATGCCCACCACCAAGGTCGAGAAGACCAAGGGCACCAGGATGCATTTGATCATCTTCAGGAAGACATTGGAGAAAACCCGAATCTGTTGCGATTCGTCGGGAAAGTAATGGCCGAAAATCACCCCAGCCACCATGGAAATGAGAATCCAATGCGTGAGAGAAATACGCCGGAGAAATTGCCACATATCTGCGCGGCAGCATCACGCAGAGAGTCGGAGCATGACAAGGAAACTCGCTGTGGGATCATGCAATCGTGCGGTGGGAAGCCCGGCCGGGAAATTCCCCGCTGGCCAGGCCGTGCTTTGTAGTCTAGCCTGACCGCCGGTATATGACTGTTTTGCCCCGACCGGAGGTCATAATGACCCACGAAAGCGACCTGGACGGCCTCGTCTCCGGCCTGCTTTTGCAACGTTTGGCCCGGACCCTCTTTAACACCGAGGTGCGGCTGGAGGCTTATCATAACCACGCCTGGCGCAAACGCGCGTTCAACGACCGCGCCGCGTGGGTGTGCGATTTCTCCTTTGAGCAGCGTCTCGACAAGCAAAACTGGCTGGTCATTGATCACCATGTTCCCGAGGCTGTGCCGCAAAAGGCGCAACTGATCCATGATCTGAAAAAATCCGCCGGCCTGCTTTGTTACGAGCTTTGCCAGCAGAATGGAATCCAATCGCCGGAGCTCGACCGTCTCGTGCAAGTGAACAATGTCGCTGATTTGTTTCTCGAAAACGACCCGGATTTTGTCCTCGCCAACGACTACGCGAATCTCGTCAAGAACTACGGATTCTGGAACCTGCACGCCGTGATCGGCGGCAAGCTGGAGAAATTATTGGACCACCCGCTCCTGGAGGTGATGGTCACCAAGCGGCGCATTGAGGATCCCATCGGCCTGGCGTGGAGCCGCAACAATGTGCAGCGCATATCCGCGACGGTGGGTCTGGTAAATACTGTGGTCGGCAACACCAACTCCATCGTTCACCAGTTGCTGGAGCAGAAAGCGACGCCATATTCGGTGCTCCTCACGTTATTCCGAACCGGGAACGGTGCCATGCTCGTCAGCTTGCGCAGCCGCAACGGCGAGGCATTGAAGGTCGCGGAGAAGCTTCAAGGCGGTGGCCACGCCAACGCCGCGGGCGCAACGCTGCCGCGCTCCATTCAATATCACCACGACGCGATCCCGTATTTGCAGCAAGTGCTCAATCCGGCCACGGCCCAGCCCGCTCGCGCCTTGAACAGTTTGGGAAACTTGTTGGAAGAGTTGGAGACCGGAAAAGAGTAATGGCTTTTGGGCGAAGGCCAATCGGCCTTACGCCGTGGCGGGTACAATCACGCTTTTGGCTGATTGCCAATTCGCTGTCGTCAACAACGCCTCGTGGGCCCGCTCCAAGGGGAACCGGTGAGTCACCGTTTCAGCAAAAGGAAATTCGCGCGCTGTTCGCCGTAAAAACTCCAAAGCCGCCTTCATATGGCGCGGCTCGCTCGACCATGAACCAAACACCTGCAGTTGCTTGCGCGTGATAACGTGCGGGTTGAACGCAATAGTCCCGGCGTCGCAGTAATGGCCTAGGACCAGATATTTCCCGCCGTCCCGGCAGAGTTCCATGCCCTCGACCACCGCTGTCGGCACTCCCGCGCATTCCAGCACCACATCCGCGCCATAGCCGCCCGTCAATGCACGCACCCGCTCGCGACGCGCGTTTACGTCCCGGATCTCGTCGAGGTCGATGATTTCATCCGCGCCGAAGCGCTTGGCCAGTTCGAGACGGTGTTTTGGCCCGCCGATCACGATCACCCGCCCGGCTCCGGCGGTTTTCGCCACTGCAAGCGCGGCGATGCCCACCGGTCCCGCGCCTTGGACCACCACGTTGTCGCGCCATTCGATGCCCGTCCGCTCGACGCCGTGAATCGCGGTGATCAACGCGCAACCCGCGCCAATGACGGACTCGGTGGCCAAATCCTCCGCCAACTTGAAGATGTTCGCGCGCGGGCGAAGGTAATGATACTCGGCGTAACCGCCCAGAAAATGGGGCGCCTCGTCGCAGCGATAACCAATGCCGTAGGCGCGCCGTTGCGGACAGCGAGTCGGCTGGTGCTTTTCCGCGCAGTAGTAGCATTGGCCGCAGGAAGTGGTGGAGGTCCACGTGACGCGGTCTCCCACGTTCAGCGGCGCGCCGGTCCAGTCCTTCTCCAAACCCGCCCCCAACTCGACAATCCGTCCGACCGTTTCGTGCCCGAGGATCACTGGCAACTTGATCGGCAATTGACCCTTCCACAAATGCACATCCGTGCCGCAAATGCCCGCCATCTCGGTCTGCACCAGCGCCGCGCCGGGTTCCACCTTGGCGGGCAAGGTGAATTCGCGAAGTTCCAAGGGCGCATCAAATTGTTGGAGGACCGCGGCTTTAGCGATGGTGCTCATGGGCGGCGAGAATGCTTGCCTGCCCGAGCGGACGCAACCTTGAACCGGCCGGAAAAAAGTCATCGCGCTTCAGTTGGCGAACGTGGTGAATTGCATTGGAGGATCGGGTCGGGTATTGGCTGGGCGGACATGCCGGTGTCGCCACCCGTAATTGAGCCAGTTGGTCTCACGCGCGCGCGGTTTCGCGGGCGAGAATTCATTTTCTTTGGTGGCTGCGATTATTTCCGCCTGGCGAGTCATCCCCGTGTTCGTGCGGCTTTGGCGAAGGCGGTGGAGCAAGGCTCGATCAGCGCTTCCGCTTCCCGCGTTACCACTGGAACACACCCTTTGCATCTCAAATTGGAGACACAGTTGGCGGAGTTCTTCGGCGCGCCAGCGGCTTTGCTGGTTTCAGCGGGATACCTGGCCAACTCGGCTGTGACGCAAGGGTTGCGCGGAGAAATTGGCCTTGCGCTACTGGACGAACGGGCGCACGCAAGCCTGCGTGACGCCGCACGTTTCCTGGATTGCCCGGTCCGGACCTTTCGGCATCGGAGCGCGGACGATTTGAAGCATCGAGCCAAGCGATGGCGTGGCCCGGGCGAACTGCTGGTTTTGACCGACGGGATGTTTGCCACGGATGGCGCGGTCGCGCCCTTGAAGGATTATTTGAAAGTCCTGCCTCATCGCGCGCGGTTCTTGGTGGATGACGCGCACGCGGCTGGGGTGCTGGGCGAGCGCGGGCAGGGCAGCGCGGAGCATCATGAAGTGTCGCGGGCGCGAATTATCCAAACCATGACTTTGAGCAAAGCTTTCGGGACGTTCGGCGGCGTCGTATTGGCCGAACGAGAACTGTGCGAGCGAATCCGGCGAACCAGTACGCTGTATGCCGGGCAAACCGCGCTGCCAATCCCGCTGGCGGCGGCGGGACTCGAATCGATACGATTGCTTGGGAAGCAACCGGGATTTCACCGACGTTTGCGGCAAAATATCGGGTTTGTTCGGGGACGGCTGGCCGGGCCGACGCCGCTAGCCGGCGATGACTTTAATCCAATCCTTTCGCTAACGCCCGCGAACACGAGACAAGCATCCCGGCTGCGACGCGAACTGCTGAGGCGGGACGTTTATCCCTCGTTCATTCACTATCCCGGGGGCGATGCCGGAGGATTTTTCCGATTTGCCCTGTCCAGTGAGCATTCGCGCCCGGAACTCAACGCGCTGGTGGAGGCGGTGTTGAGCGCGGTGGCCGGATAAGGCGCGAACGACGTCATCCCGTTTCGACGCGTTATTTATCCTTCTTTTCTAACGGTCCGGGGACGCTCGTCGCCGGGGCGGGCAATGATTTGTCTGTCATGAGCCTCGCGTGAATGCGCGCGACATCGCCCATCGGATTGCGTTGATCGGCGACCGGTAGCGACAAGTTGATGAATTCGCGCGCCCGGCTGGTCTCCCCGTTGGCGTCGAAGTAGAGCGCGAGGTACAAATAGGTGTAGAATAACTGGACCTTCAAATCCTCCGGCTTCGGGTTTCCGGCATGGGCGGCGGCCAGCACCTCCTCCGGCTTCTTGGTGCCGCGGTACAAGCCGTAAATGTCCATCATTATCACCCGCTCGTCTTGCTGAATGGGGATAAGCGCGCTCCGTGCCTTTTCCGCGCCCACGATTTTGGCCGCGCAGAGGTAATGCCACACGGAATTCTCGA
>CAZMLP010000268.1:0-6341 GCA_964566745.1 uncultured Verrucomicrobiota bacterium
GTCCTTGTACCATTGAGTCGCCAACGGTTGGAGACCTTTGGCAGAGACATGGAGCGAAAAATTTGCCCCCTCGTTGACCGTGCCATCCAGAGGTTGCAAATAAAGTGCCGGGGCATCTGGAACATAATCCACATAATAGGAGGCGCCGCTCACATACCCGCGCGCGCGAAGGCGGGCGCTGACAGGAATGGAGGCATTTTGAAGGCTCCAGCCGCCACTAACGCGCCGGGCGGCGCCGAGGTCAGTCCACGTGATTCCGTCAAGAGAGACTTGAAAGCGCGCCTGAAATATTTCCGGGCAGGAGCCGCCGCGCAGCCACGTGAGGGTGGAGCCGTCGCGAGTGAGCGTTTGCGTGGCAACGTCCGGGTTTGTTATGCGCGCCAAATTAGTCGCAAAACCCGCCACGATTGCCCCGTCGTCCAGGACAATTAATGGAGCGGAAAGCGTGGGGCTTGGAGTATAGGAACCCGCGGAGAAACTGTTGTCCAGAGTGCCATCCGGATTCAGACGGGCGAGATTGGTCACGGACTGTCCACCGATGGAATTGAAGGAGCCGGAAACGAGGATTTTGCCATTAGCCTGCAGCGCGATGGAGTCGATACGCGTCAATATTTGTGAGGCAGGATTGAAAGCGGCATCGAGCGTGCCATCCGCGTTCAGGCGCAACAACCCGTAACGAGTTGCCGAGCCGGCGGATTGAAAACGCCCGCCGGCGATGATTTTGCCGTCTGCCTGCACGACGATAGAATTTACCACTGAAGAGGTGAGGAGCGGGGGCGCAAAGGCCAAATCACGGTCGCCATTCGGATTAAATCGGGCCATCGCGCCGGCCGGCGTGATTACCCCGATAATCTTGCCGTCCTCCTGCAATGCCAGAGGGCTGACGCCCGATCCGGCGAAGACCGTGCTCGCAAACGAGGGATCCAAAGTGCCATCCGGGTTGAGTCTAAAAAGGTGACTACTCTGGCCGGAGCCGGAGGGATCGATGGAAAACGCGACAATTCTTCCGTCTGGTTGAAGCACGAAGGGACGAATGGGCCCTCCCACAGGCGGAGCGCTCAGGGGCAGACTTCCGACGGCTGATTGCTGCGCGGTGTCCAGGTTGAAACCGGAAAGAGTGAAGCCATTGCCCACAAGAATTGTTCCGTCATTCTCGATGGCTGAGGCGGTTGGAATGCCCGGGAAATAGACTGCGTTATCAACGGCGCCGTTCGCGTTAAAGCGGGTGATGTTAGCCAGTGTGCCCGCAAGAAACTGCCCGTTTCCTTGAACAACAAGAAAACGGGGTTCGGAAAAAGGAATGACAAGGTCCTCCGCAAGGCCATTCGCGAGCCCGTTTACTAAAAGGGAGGCGACGATCAAGTAATTTGCCAGCATGGGCGTTTTGGTTCTCATTTTAGCAGGACGGTTGGATAAATGTTGACCAAATGTTGCGAGGGCTTTGGGACGATCAAATGCAACCTTCGGTTAATGAAGCGCGTCAGTAGCCGCGCTCCATTCCGTGACCGGTCTAAATCATCGTCTTGTTACTTCCCTCGAAGAATCGACAGCTCCGAGAATTAAACGTCACGTTGAACGCCCTTAGCCAGCAACACGATGGCGAATGGGCAAGGCGGTCGCTTCATGCGCAAGAAAATCGGCCAGTTCGAGTTTTGGCCTTTGAAAATTTTGAGGAGGAGCTAATCCAAGTGATGGGGTGCGGGCAAATGACTTCAGACTGTCCGGAATGTTGGTCTTGAAACGAACGCTTCGTGGCGGCGCGCATCTTCATGGAAGATTCTCGGTGGAGAGGGGGCGCAATTATGTCTCTCGGATGGGTGAGGGAGGAATGAGCCGCTATCCCAAGCTCCGACCGGGACTCACGGCACCTTGATGTTGTAGTTCGGCTGGTAATCGCGGTGCCAGTTGAGCGCCCAAAGCGCCTTGGCCTTCACGGTGCTGGCGCTGCCGCCGGTGAATCAGACATTGATCCCGCCGCCGTGGCGATTGATTGCGAACCGGCACATTAACATCCCGGACGCGTGCGGGATATTGCCGCCGCCGTAGTCGGCGCCTTTCAGGTCCACCGGGGCCTTGTCATTGCTGTCCGGCCAGGCGCCGACCCACACCGAGTCACCGTAGGCCGGCACATCCGCCGGGGCGGTGGAGAACTCGGCGTAATATTTGGCCTTGGGAAAGTCGTTGAGATACTCGCCTTGGTTGTCGAGCCAGAGGTTCATGCCGTAACTGCCCTCGGCTTGCAGCGCGCGCCAAGTGGTGGTCGCGGTGCCCCACCAGCCGTCGTCCGGTTTGGGGTTGGGCTTGGTGTGCTTGGTGGCCGGGCAGGTCATGATGCGCATGATGCCTTGCGCGGCGGCCACCGGGTTGTCTTTGAACTTCGGATCGCCCATGTACGGCGCGATTTCATGAAACCAGTAGTGCCCCACCTGGCCGACCACGGGCGGCACATGATCCTTGTAGTCGTCCGCGTAAAAACGGGTGGCGAGGGACATCTGCCGCAACCCGCTCAAGCAAACGGTGGTGCGCGATTGCGCCTTGGCCCTGCCCAGCGCCGGCAACAGCATTCCGGCAAGAATCGCGATGATCGCGATGACCACGAGCAGCTCGATCAAGGTGAAGCCAGGGGCGATTGAAAATGCGCGCTGGCCAAGTGGAACCAGGCCGGAGGAACGGGCGAGTTTCATGAGCGTGAGGAGCTTTTGGTGACGCTTCTTCAGCATGCCCGGCCAGCGATTGATTTCAAGCGCGAAAGGCGCCGGGTCTGCAAGGCGGCGCGCTGGAGTATCGCTTTCTTTTGCCGTTTGATTGACCTTGTATTTGGTCAATTTCTAGCGATCAATTTTTTCAAACGGCTGGTTGCACAGAACCACCTTCGGCTGGCTTGTGACGCCGGGCTTTACCGGGACTGTCTCGGATTTTCCTGAAAGATCGCCTTCCGCTGGCTTGATTTCTTTGTCTGGAGGTAATTCCCTTTCCTGGGTTTTCCACAATACGCGGCCTCGATATTCGCCGGGCGGAATATCATTGAATTGAAATCCTACTTTGGGAAGCGCTTTGGGAGGAACGTCGCTCCAGAGATGGTTTGCAGCTTGCCACATTTCGGGAACGTCGAGAGTGAGTCTTTCCGCGGGCAGTTTATCCGGCCATTCGTTGGTGTTGGTTGCGGACTCCAGGAGGATCACCAAAATGCCCTCTTCGGGAACCTTTGGGAATTGAACGACACCCTCCACGCTCCCCAAATACGGATCGCGCCAGCCTGTGTCCGAATTAGCGCGGACGAGAGCTGGCTGGTGGTCAAAGTTCGCGAGCAAGCCGGTGCCGCGTGATCTTGTCAGGGAGCGACCGCTTAGCTGGACGATGTCTCCAGCCAAACTGAGCCCGCTGAAGGAGTAATCATTTGCGGACAACAGTTTTTTCGCCCTTTGGCGGTCCTCGTCATTTCCAAACTTGGCGAGGTAGCGATAACAAACATCCACATCCGGAATCCATGTTTTTTCGGCGACAACCCGGATGGAATGCCTCGATTCCATGAGCAGGCGACTGCCGGGAGAAATCAAATCGGCATCCACAATGTGGCGGGCGACAACGGTCGCCTCATTATTCCAAGTCTTTTGTTGCTGAAAGGAAAAGGCGAGCCGTTCGCCGTCCGCCAGTTTCCACGCGACCCAATTCGTTTCCCCAACATGCCAAATACAATAGCAGGGCGCGCCGTTATTCCCGGAAAGGAAAGAGAAGTGACTCCATTGGTTCCACTTTTTCCGGCGAGGAAACGGGTTTTCGAAAGAGTGGTTAGAAACCTCGTGATCGTTTGGAGGAGTAATTTCCTGAGTCTTGCATCGTCGGATTTCTTTACCGTTATGGAAAAAGTAAACGGCATAATCGGCGAGCTCGGTGTAGTCCTCAAGCACCAGGTAACTGCCATCATCCGAAAGATAGGCCGCTCCGGAAAAACGCGTGGCCAGGTTTGTCTGCCATTTTGGGTTTCTTTTTCCGTTAACGACTTCGTGGACATGAATCTCGGTGGAATCAGCCCAAAAGGAGCCGGCGGTGCGGGTTAAATCCAGTTCGACAACAAACTTTTGATTGGCGGAGAAAACTTCGCTTTTTGAATCGAATGCGTGGGCCACGGATAGCGAAAGAAAGAGTGCAGCAATTGTTACCACCGCCCCTAGCCACGCGCAGAGATGAACCCTTGCCGGGGACGAAGTTTCTTTCGAATGAAATTGCACGTGGTCCCTAGTTTGCCAGGAAAAGCAGGCCCGGCAAGCCCTCGCGAATTGGAAAAGGTGCCTGATGGGAAATTACGCCGCAGGCGTCGGCTCTGCTGACGCGGGAAGGCGCACCGTGAAGGTGCTGCCTTTGCCGACTTCGCTCTGGACCTCGATAGTCCCGCCGTGCCCATCGACAATGGCCTTGCTGATCGCCAGGCCGAGTCCGCACCGGCCCTCGGAGCGTCCGCGTGATTTATCCGCGCGATAAAAGCGCTCGAAAATGCGCGGCAAATCTTCCGGCGCGATGCCCGGGCCTGTGTCGCTTACTGTGAGGGCGGGCGTGCCCTTCTCGACGCGCGTCGCAACACGCACCTCGCCATGGGCGCGATTGTAGTGGATGGCGTTGCCAACGAGATTGGTGATGACTTGAACGAGCCGGTCCGCGTCGCCGAAAGCGGGGCAGGGGGCAAGGTCGCAATGGATTTGGACGCCCCTGCGCCCGGCGAGCGGTTGAATGCTTTCCACAACCGCGCGAGTGAGGTCCGCAAGGTCGAACGGCTGACGATTTAGCGGCTCTTGTCCCGCGTCGAAGCGGGCCAATTCCAGCAATGATTCCGTGAGCCGCCGCATTTGCTGCGCGGTCTCCAGGCATTGCTCGACGGTTTCGCGATAGTCGGCCGCGCTTCGTTCGCGGGCCAGGGTGGTTTGCGCCTCGGAGATCAACACGGCGATGGGGGTTCGCAACTCGTGCGACGCGTCGGCGGTGAATTGCTTTTGCTGGGCGAAGGCGGATTCAAGCCGCGCGAATGTCGAGTTGAGCACGCCCGCCAGCCGGCCCAACTCGTTGCGGGCATCGGCCCCGGCGACCCGCTCGGAGAGGTTTCCCGCCGCGATGCGCATCGCGGCGGTGCCGATGTCCTCGATGGGGCGTAGCGCGCCGGTGGTGAGCATCCAGCCGCCGCCCATGCCCAGCGCGAGCACCGCGACGCCCGCGCCCCAGAGCCACAACGCGAAACCACGAATTTTTCGGAGGTCTGCGGTGATCGAGCGGCCCACCAGGGCGCATTCGTTCAGCTCGGTGAACACGTAGCTTTCCCGGTAGGGCGAATTGTCCCGCAGGTGAGGGCGCAGATCGGCGTCGCCATGCCGCGGGTGGACCAACCCCGCGGGCGCATTGCTAGACTGCTTGATCAGGGTCCCATCGCGTGTCCAGATGGCGTAATAAAACGAGTTCGTGTCGGCCTCGTTATATTGGGCTTGCACCGCCGGGGATAGCCGGATTTCGCGGCGTTTCAAAAAATCCGTGAAAGGATTGGACAATGGCGGCAGCATGGCCGGGCCGGAGTCAGACCAGTGCTGTCGAAACAGATCGACGCCAAAACCTGCCCCTTTGCCGCCATGCCCCTCCCACAGTGGAGGGGGGCCAACCCGCTCATTGAAGAGAAATGTCCGAAAACCCCTCTCCTCGTGGAACGGCGGGCGGCCGCCTTCGTCAAAAGGCGGCCTCCTGCCATGATCGTCTGGAGGATGGCCGTTGCGGTCGCCCGGAGGCGGGCCTTTGCCCCGTTCGAACGAGGGTGGCTTGAGCCGGATGTCCGCGCCCAGCGCGGCCACACGCCGCTGTAACTCCTCGTCAATTTGGCCGACCTGGTTGGAGCGGTGCAATTGGTAGGCAGTCGCGCCAAAGCCGCCGAGAATGCAGACCAGCAGGAAGGCCAGCCATAACTGTAACCGCCACCGGATGGACGTGGGAAAAAGCATCGCGTGATCAGAATTCTGTTTCGATGCAATACCCTTGGCCGCGCCGGGTGGCGATCAACGTTTGACCTAGTTTTTTGCGGATGCTGAAAACATGCACATCGAGCAGATTGGAAAGGGTGTCATCGCTTTCGTCGAACAAGTGCTCGTAAAGCTCTGTCCGCGTGACCACTTCGCCACGATGAAGCGCGAGGTACTCCAGAATGGCATATTCGCGAGCGGTCAAGGTGACCACCTCCCCGGCACGGCTGACCGTCCGGGAACGGGTGTCAATCACCACCTCGCCCAATTCAAGGTTGGGGCGTGACTGGCCTGCCGAGCGACGGATGAGCGCGCGCAGCCGGGCGAGCAATTCCGGCAAGTCGAACGGTT